>DASYLY010000091.1:0-64693 GCA_036009365.1 Solirubrobacterales bacterium | reverse complement strand
TTGCGGAACGGCGGCCTCACCCCCCTCACCGGCAGGTAGCGGGTGCGGGCACGGTCATAGCCGAACAGCGGCCAGTTGACCGTCTGCGGCTTCTTCACCCGCTTCGGTTTTTCCGGTTTGAAGACCGCGTTCGGATTGTGGACGTCGGCCGGCCGTTTCAGCGAGTCGTAGGCGACGACCGCGCCGACGGCGACGAGGACGAGGGTGATCGCGGCGGCGATCACCAGCCGCCGGTGCTCGCGCCAGAGCCGCTTCGGGTCGCGCAGGAGGGCCCAGGCGGTCGAGAGGCGGGCCTTGGGCCCGCCCTCAGCCATCGAGGGCGGCGAGACGCTCGGACTCTTTGACGATGCCCGACAGCAGCTGCGAGACCCCCAGCTTCAACGCGGCGGCGACCGCGAAGCCGCCGAGCGGCACGGTCGGGATCGTCCGCACCGTGTAGACGACCTTGGTGCCGCCGTCCCGCGGCTCGAGGCTGACCGTGCCGACGTGGTCGCGGACCGGCAGCCCGGAGAGCACCTTGTAGGAGAAGCGGGTCGACGGCTCGTAGGCGAGCACTTCCTCGCGCAGCGGTGGCCCGGCGAGGCTGAGCCTGCGGATCGCTCCGACCCCGTTCGGCGCCGGCTCCCCCTCCCGCTCCAAGACCGAGCGGCGCAACAACGTCAGCTTCGCGTACCCGCGGTGGTCGGTGAGCACGCCGAAGACGGTCTCCGGCGGCGCCGCCACCTGCTTTTCAAGCCTGAAGCTAGCCATGACGGGAGAGGCTACTCACGCGCCCAGCCGCCAGCGCTGGGGGTCGGTGTCCGCGACCACGGTCGCCTCGCCTTCCAGCGCCATGTGGTCGAGGCAGGAGAGGACGATCTGCAGGGCCCAGGCGCTGGCCGGAGTGTTGACGTTCTCCTCGCCGAGGATGTCGGCGACGACGTCGAAGGCGGGCTTCTCGCCCTCGCCGAGGGAGCGCCGGACTTTGCCCAGCAGCTCGTCAACCTGGCGCCGCGCCTCGGCGATCTTCACCTCGGGGTCGCGGAAGGGCCGGCCGTGGCCGGGGATGACGCGGTCGACGACGAGCGGCTCGACCGTGTCGAGGCTGCGGCTGAATTCGCCGACCGGGTCGGGCGAGTGGCCGTAGTCGAAGAACAACACCACCCGGCCGAGCAGGTGGTCGCCGGAGATCAGCAGCTTGCGCTCGGGCTGGTGCAGGACGACGTGCGAGGGGGCGTGGCCCGGGGTCTCGTAGACCTGCCAGTTGCCGAGGTCGGTCTCGACCTCGGCCCCGGGCAGCAGCTCGCGGTCGGGCTCGCGGATCGCGTCGATCCCGGTCTCTTCGTCGCCTTCGCGCATCTCCCGGTAGCGCTCCAGCGCTCGAGCGGGGACGCCGCTCTGCCGCGCCACCTCGATCCGGTGCTCCAGAGCCGCCGCCGGGTCATCCGCCATCAGCCGCACGTGGCCCCAGCGCGGATGCATCCAGAGCTCGCAGCCGGCCTTCTCGCAGATCGAGGCGGCAAGACCGTAGTGGTCGGTGTGGGAGTGGGTGCAGACGACGAGGCGCACGTCTTCGAGCCCGAAGTCGGCCTGGGCGAGGGCGAGGTCGAGCTGGCGCAGCCGCCCCTTGCCGCCCATCCCGGTGTCGAAGAGAACGATGCCGTCGTCGGCGGCTACAGCCCAGGCATTGCCATGAGGAACGCCGGGCCAGGGCAGCGGCAGGCGCAGGCGCCATACCCCCGGCAGGGTCTTTTCGGTGCGCGGTGCATCGGCCCGCTCGGCAGCGCTCATCGGGTGCATCCTCCCACCCCCGCCAGCCGCCCTACCGTGACGAACCCCACGGTCGACGTGCCGTCGACGGCCCTCAGGGGCGCTCGAACTCCTGCATGACACCGGCGATGGCGAAGCAGAGGGCACCGGTCAGAGTGCCCCAGTTGGCAATGCCGACGGCGAGCGCATCGCCGGTCTCGGGGCGCACGAAGGCCGCCACCGCGGCGACCATGAAGAGGACCGAGCCAAGCTGGTTGACGACGACGATCCAGTAGCCGAGGTCGAGCCGCCGCCCGCGCGGGCGGTCGTGGTGAAGCTCGGTCAGGGCGAGGTGGCCGGAGACGAGGAAGAGGACGCAGCCGACAACTTCCGGCGACCAGACCAGGCGATGCTCCTGGGCGACGGTGAGGTCGCCGATCAGGGCGCTGAGCAGGCTGACGGCGAAGAACAGGGTGCCGACGAAGAGGGTGACGGCGCTCGACCAGTCGAGCCGGCCGGGCTCCAGCGACCACCAGCGCCAGGGGGCGGTGCGCAGGAGGCCGTCGGGGTCGGCGCCGCGGGGCGCGTTGGCGACCTGCAGCAGCGCCGCGTAGGCGCCGGTGGTGAAGAAGACGCCGCCGGCGAGGAAGACCGCCGCGCACAAGTACGGCCCGCCGACGTCGCCCTGCGACAGCGCCGCCCCCAGCGCAAACAGCGAGCCACCGAGGATGAAGGCGGTGGCGGAGATCGCGTTGATGCGCCGCAGGCGTTGCGCCGTCGCCCCCTCGGCACGAGCGAGGACGGTCGCGCCACCGTCGCCGGCGACGGCCAGCACACCGCGCTTGCGCATCGTCCTGCGGTCGACGACAGGATCGACGGGCCGATTTCCCACGATATGCGTGGGTTTCCGGCTCATCGGCGGAAGGGGACGGCGCGGGTCAGCTGGTGGCGAGGCCGACGGCCAGCAGCGGGAAGGCCGCCATTACGCCGAGGTAGGCCCCCATCGCGGCGCCGCTGCCGAGACTGGCTGTGCGCGAACGGGCGCCGGTGATGGCGCCGACGAGGAAGATGAAGCCAGCGATTCCGAGGCCGATCCAGAAGACGGGAGGCATGCGGGCGCGACAATACCGAACGCCTGGGGCAGCAGGACGGGAGGCGCCTTTTCGTCCTCTTGCACTTGCAGGAGACGAGTCGTTCTGAACAAACTCCTCGTCCATGAGCTCCAACGACGGCAAGAGCAGCAAGCTGATCCTGGCGGCGATGATCTTCGCGGTCTCGATGACCTTCATCGACCAGACGATCGTCGCGATCGCCATCCCCAGCATCCAGGAAGACCTCTCGCTCTCCTCGACCGGGGTGCAGTGGATCATCAACGGCTACCTGCTCTCGCTCTCGGCGCTGTTCGCCTTCGGCGGGCGCCTTGCCGACATCGCCGGCCACCGCCGCATGGTTGTAATCGGCGTGGTCGTCTTCGCCACCGCCTCGGCGATGTGCGGCCTCACCCCGACCGGCTCGCTCGACGAGATCTGGCTGATCGTCTTCCGGATCATCCAGGGCGCCGGCGCCGCGATCATGTTCCCGGCCGCGCTGGCGATCGTCCTCAACGCCTTCCCGCTGCGCGAGCGCGGTCGCGCGATGGCGATCTTCTTCGCCGCTGCCGGCGGCCTCACCTCGGTCGGCCCGCTCGCCGGCGGCTACCTGACCGAGTGGACCTGGCGGGCGATCTTCTGGGTCAACATCCCAGTCGCGATCATCGCCCTGATTCTCACCGCCAAAGCCAAGCCCGACAACGAGAAGCACCCGGCGCCACTCGACTACCGCGGCACCGTGCTGATCTCCGGCGGCATGGGCCTGGCCGTGCTGGGGCTGCAGCAGTCAAGCGTCTGGGGCTGGGGCGGCGCCGCGACCTGGATCTGCATCGCCGCCGGCCTGGCCTTGATCGGCGCCTTCGTCGTCTTCGAGCTGCGCGTCGCCAACCCGCTGCTGCAAATCCGCATCTTCCAGGACCGCGCCTTCGCGGTCGACAACGCCGTCCTCTTCTTGCTGATGATCGCCTTCGTGCCGCTGTTCTTCTTCGCCAGCATGTACGCGCAGATCTCGCTCGGCGAAAGCGCCTCGGAAACGGGGCTCTACCTGCTGATCTTCTTCGCCGGCTTCGCCGTCGCCTCGCAGTACGGCGGCAAAATCCTCGACAGGGTCGGGGCCCGCCCATCGGTCGTGCTCGGCTGCGCGGTCGCCGCCGTCGGCTTCTACCTCTGGGCGAAGAAGATGACCGACCTCTCCGTCGATTCCCAGTGGCCCTACATCGTCCTCGCCGGCGCCGGCGTCGGCCTAGTCCTCAGCCCGGCCAACACCGACGCCCTCAACCGGGTGCCGAAAAGCCGCTACGGCGAGGCAACCGGGATAACCCAGACGGTGCGGAACTTCGGCTCCAGCCTCGGCCTCGCCGTCCTCGGCTCGATCCTCATCCTCGAGAACAAGTCGAACCTGGAGGCCAGTCTCGGTGCCCAGGGCGTGCCGAAGGCGCAGGCCGACGAAGTGGCCGCCTGCATCAGCGGCGGCTCGGCCTCCGGCTGCGAAAGCGTCGCCCAAGGCGCCGGCAGCGGCGCCGCCAAGCTCTTCGCCACCGTCCCCCACGACTTCGCCCTCGCCACCCAGACCGTCTTCTACGGGATGGCGGCGGCGATGGCGGTCGCCTTCGTCGTCGCCCTGGTCGCGATGCCGGGCGGCAAAGTCGAGGAGCAGGTCGAGGAGTAGCAGCGGTAGGTTTGCGGGCGTGAAGCTGCTCGCCTTCAGCGACCTGCACTGTGACCTCGATCAGGCGGCAACCCTGGTCGAGATGGCCACCGAGGCCGACGTCGTGGTCGGCGCCGGCGACTTCGCCTCCGTCCACAACGGGCTGGGAGAGACGATCGATGCGCTGGCGGCGATTGCGACGCCGACCGTGCTGGTCCCCGGCAACAACGAGACGATCGATGCGCTGCGCGAAGCCGCCGCCGGCTGGAGTGCGGCGACGGTCCTGCACGGCGAGGGCGCGACGATCGCGGGCACCGAGTTCTTCGGCCTCGGCGCCGGCATCCCGGTCACCCCCTGGGACTGGAGCTTCGACCTCGACGACGATACGGCGACCGAGATGCTCGCCGCCTGCCCCGATGGTGCCGTGCTCGTCCTCCACTCGCCGCCCAAGGGCCACTGCGACAGCAGCGGCGACGGCATGCACTTCGGTAGTCCGGCGCTGCGGCGGGCGATCGAGGAGAAGCAGCCGCGGCTGGCGGTCTGCGGGCACATCCACGAGTCGTGGGGCTGCGCGAGCGAGATCGGCGCAACGCCGATCCGCAACCTCGGCCCGACCGGCACCTGGATCGAGCTCTAGCGGCACGCTGTGGAGTCGAGCAGCCCCAAGCGCGCCGGGCTGGTCCTGGCGACGCTGATCCTCGTCGCCGGGGTCGCCAACCTCAACCTGGCGGTCGCCAACGTGGCGCTGCCGGACATCGGCCAGGCCTTCAGCGCCGGGCAGACCACGGTCGACCTGATCGCCGTCGGCTACTCGCTCGGGCTCGCCGCCTCGGTCCTCTACCTCGGCGCCGTCGGCGACCGCTACGGGCGCAAGTCGCTGCTCCTGCTCGGCATGGGACTGACGATCCCGATCTCCGTCTTCGCCGCCCTCGCCCCCTCCGCCACGGCACTGTTCGCCGCCCGGGTCCTCGGCGGCGTCGCCGCCGGCATGGCCTACCCGACGACGCTGGCGCTGATCACGGCGCTGTGGTCGGGACCGGCGCGAACCAAATCGAACGCCCTCTGGTCGGCCCTCGGCGGCGGCGTCTCGGCGCTCGGGCCGCTGCTGGCCGGGGCGCTGCTGGAAGGGTTCGAGTGGGGCTCGGTCTTCATCGTCAGCGCGCCGCTGGCGGCGATCGCCCTGTTCTTCGCCTGGAAACTGATCCCCGCCCACGTCAACGAGACGACCAAGCCGGTCGACCACCTCGGCGGCATCCTCTCGATCGCCCTGGTGGCGACGTTGGTGCTGGCGATCAACCTGGCGCCGGAACCGGGCAAGGGCACCACGGCGATCGCCCTCGGCGTCGTCGCCCTGGCGGCGACCGGCGCCTTCCTGCTGCGCCAGCGCCGCGTCGCCAACCCGCTCTACGACCTCAAGATCGCTGCCCGCAGCACCTTCTGGGTCGCCGCCCTGGCCGGGATCATCGTCTTCGGCTCGCTGATGGGGGCGATGTTCATCGGCCAGCAGTTCGTCCAGAACGTGCTCGGCTACTCGACCCTGCAGGCCGGCATGGCGATCCTGCCGGGGGCGGTGGGGATGATCGTCGTGGCGCCGCGCTCGGCCCATCTGGTCGAGTCGCGCGGTTCCCGCTTCACGCTGCTGCTCGGTTTCGTCTTCTGCCTGGTCGCCTTCCTGGAGATGTTCCTGCTCTGGGACGAGGGCGTCGGCTACTGGGCGGTCGGGCTCGGCTACCTGCTGGTCGGCATCGGCGTCGGCTTCGCCGGCACCCCCGCCTCGCGCTCGCTGACCGGCTCGGTCCCGGTCACCCGCGCCGGCATGGCCTCCGGCACCGCCGATCTACAGCGCGACCTTGGAGGCGCGATCATGCAGTCGATCTTCGGCGCCCTGCTGACCGCCGGCTACGCGGCCAGCTTCAGCTCGCAGATCGCCGCCTCGCCACAGGCCGCCGACGTCAGCGAAAAGGTCCAGAACGAGTTGACCAAGTCCTTCTCCAGCGCCGCCAACACGGCCGAGCAGTACCCCGAATTCGCCCCGCAGATCATCGCCGCCGCCCGCAACTCGTTCCTCGACGGCGGCGACTGGACCTACGCGGCGGGAATGATCGCGATCGCCCTCGGCATCGCCGTCGTCTTCTTCCTCTTCCCGAAGCGCGACGAGGAGCTGCGGCTGCTCGATCGCTTCCATGGGGAAGACGCCCCAGCCGAACCGACCCCCGCCTAGCCGCGATAATTCCCCGGTGGCCTTCCGTCTGCTGAGAGCTGCCGACGCTTACTGGCGGCGGTCGAACCAGATGAAGACGTTGAACACCGACCTCGCCAAGCAGCTCGGTGCCACTTCGCTCGGGGCACGGCTCTGGCGCCTGGAGCCGGGACAGGCCTCGACCAAGCACCATCACCGTGAAGAGGAGGAGCTCTACGTGCTGCTCGAGGGCAGCGGCCGGATCCGGATCGGCGAGGAAGTGCTCACCCTGGAGCCGCTCGACTCACTGCTGATCGAACCGGCGACGGTGCGCCAGCTCTTCAACGACAGTGACGCCGACCAGCTCTGGCTCGTCGTCGGGGCGCCGCCGGAAGCGGCGAACACGCTGGAGATGAGCGAGGAGCGGCTGCGCGAGCTGTACCCGGACGGGCCGAAAGCACTGCCGCCGGAGCTCGGCGGCGGCGAAGCGAGCTGACCTCGATGCGCCGGCGCCGCAAGATCGACCCGCTCGGCCGCGACACGGTGCTGGCGATCGCCGCCGGCCGGATCGGGATCGGCGTCGGGGCGCTGCTTGCCACCAAGCCGGCACTGCGGGCCCTGGGCTTCCCACCCCCCGACACCGCCGCCAGCTCGCTGGCGCGGATCGCCGGCAGCCGCGACATCGCTCTCGGCCTGCTCGCCTTCGCCGCCCGCGAGGACCGCGAGGCGATCCGGACGGCGGCAGTGGTCGCCGCTGCGGTCGATGCTGCCGACGCCCTCGCATTCGCACTCGCCGGGCGCGACCCGCGGCTGCGGCGAGCGGGCATCAGCGGCGTGCTCTCAGGGAGCGCCGCGGCGGTTGCGGGTACCTGGGCCTGGCACCGGCTCGGCACCTGAGCTCAGCCGGCCCGCAAAGGCTCAGCTGTTGACGAGGCAGTCGTCGCTGTCGGTCATCTTCAGCGTCTTTTCGGAGGCCGGGAAGGCGTTGCGCAGGGCATCGGCGATCTTGCGACCGCGGGCGGCGTAGCCGGGGGTCGTGAAGTGGATCCCGTCTTCGATGAACCAGACGTCCTTGACCTCGCCGGCCCAGTCGTAGACCCGCATGTTCGGGTAGCGATCGCAGGCTTCGAGCAACGCCTCGTCCCAGCTCTTCATCCCCGACTCGGCGTAGGGGCTGCTGTCGAGCAGCGACTTGACGTTGACCCACATCACCGGCTCGTCGCGGCCGATCGTCGCCATCATGCTGTCGATCCGGTCGTCGTAGGTGACGGTCGAGCCGGCGGCGACATTGGCCGCCTCGTTGGTCCCCATCGCCAGCACCCAGCAGCCCGCGAAGCCTTCGTTTTTCCAGGCTTCGGCAACTTCCTGGGCGTTGGGCAGGCCTTCGAACTGCTCGTAGATCGAGCGGGCCCCGGAGACCTCGAGGTGCTGTTCGGTGGCGCCGACCCGGGCGTACTGGGCGCTGATCAGCTGTTTCGGATCCGGCAGGTATTCCGAGGACACGAGCCCCTCCGAGGTCGAGTCGCCGATGTGGACGACCGCTTCGCAGGTGGCGCGGTTGGCATCGGCGGCAGCCACCTTGTCGCTCTTGACGGTTTTCGCGACCAGCTTCGAGCCAACCGCTTCCTCGTTGGAAACCCCGACGCCGGCCATGCCCGCCAGCGCCAGCGCCAGGACGAGGCCGATCGTGGCGCCGGCGGCGAACGTCCAGCGGTTGCGGGGGACGACTTCCCAGAAGGAGCGGGCGCTCCGCAGCCGCTTCCAGAGCCTGCCGATGGCGCCGTGGCGAATCGGGTTCTCGACGAAGCGCCAGGACAGCTCGGAGATGGCGAAGATCAATGCCACCTGGTAGATCGAGCGCAGCACGCTGGCGCTGTGGGGGCCGCTGGGCGAGGTCAGCACGATCACCGGGAAGTGCCAGAGGTAGATCCCGTAGGAGCGTTCGCCGACCCAGCGCATCGGCCGGCAGCCGATGATCGGGCCGAGCCTGGAGGCCGGGTGGGCGAAGGCGGCGACTGCGAGGGCGGTGCCGATCGCCAGCAGGGCGAAGCCGCCGCGATAGAGGAAGGGCGAGAACTCGCTGGCCTGCCAGAACATCAGCGCGATCATGCCCAGACCGAGGACGCCGGCGGCGTCGATCGTCAGCCGCGCCTGAGGGCGGATCCGCGTCCGCAGCTGCCGGCTCGGCCAGACCATCGCCAGAGCGGCACCGAAGAGCAGCTCCTGGGCGCGGGTATCGGTCCCGTAGTAGACGCGCGAAGGGTCCAGCGACGGGTGGTAGAGGACCGCCATCAGGATCGCCGAGGCAAACGCCGCCGCCAGGGTCAGGGCGGCGAGCCGGGGGCGTACGGCCGAGTCGCCCTTCGCCTCCTTGAAGAGCCGCGTCCCCAGCAAAAGCAGGAACGGCCAGACGATGTAGAACTGCTCCTCGATCGAGAGCGACCAGAGGTGGTTGAGCGGCGCCGGCGCCTGGAAGCGGGTGAAGTAGGAGACGTCGTGGAAGATCAGCCACCAGTTGTTGACGTAGCCGGCGGCGCTCAGCACCGCGGTCCTGAAGTCGCCGGGCTGATGGGGGCCGATCACGGTCACCCAGGCGGTGACGACAATCAGCATCAGGAACAGGGCCGGCAACAGCCGCCGGGCGCGGGCGAGCCAGAACGGCAGCAGCTTGATCCCTCCCCGCCGCACCTGGTTCAAGAGGATGTCGGTGATCAGGTAGCCGCTGAGGGTGAAGAAGACGCCCACGCCGAGCAGGCCGCCCTGGGCCCAGCCCCAGCCGAGGTGGTAAGCGATGACGCCGAGCACGGCGATCGCCCGCAGGCCGTCGAGGCCCGGCATGTAGCGCTGTCCGCGCCCTACTGGCTCAGGCATCTCGACCGCTGTAAGTCGGCGGCGCTCTCATCGGCGCGGAAAGACCCCACGGGCCAGCAGGACGGCGCCCTGACCCAGCACCGCCGCGCCGGCGGCGCGCAGCAGTTGGGTCTGGCGGCGGGCCAACCTGCCGACCGGTGGCATGTGCGCCGGCGCGGACGCCAGCAGCGGCGCGCTCTGGGCGCTGGCACTGGCACTCGGACCGGCGCCGGGCGCAGCTCCGAACTGGGTTGAGGCTCCGGAGAGGCAGCCGAGGACCCCCTGCGCGATCAGTTCGGCCCGCGCTTCGGCGCCGGCTTCGATCGGATGGAGGTCGTCGGCCTGCATCAGCTCGGGGTGGGCGACCTCGAAGCCGGCCCAGTCCGGCACCTGCGTTCCCGGCCGCGACGCCGCGAATTCCCTCACCACCCGGTTCTTGCCGTCGTTGCTTACGCCATCCACGGTAAAGCCGTGGATGGTCGGCACGACCATGCAGCTGTCGCCGACAATCGCCGCCACCTTGGCCAGGTTGCCGGCGAGGATCTCGGGATAGGCCGGATTGTCGTTGGTGCCGGCGTCGAAGACGATCACCGAGTGCGAGGGATCGTAGCTTTCCTCGAAGAGATCGAAGATCTGGAAGCTGTTGTAGCCGCCGACCGCGTTGACGGTCAGCTCCACGCCCGGGGGCAGGAACTGGGCGATGTAGGGCGAGGTCAGCTCCTCGAGGCTGTCGCCAACAACGAGGACGCCGCCTTCCGGCCTGGCGCTCGCCGGCGCCACGACCAGGAGGAGCGTCAACATTGCCACGGCGATCGCGATCCCGGCTGACCTGACCTTCTTCCGCATCGGCGATTTCTACATGACCCGGTACCGAGACAGGTAGCGTTGCCGGCCCGATGAGACCGACGTCGCCCGCCGCCACCAGGCGCTTGCTTGCCGTCTGCGCACTGATCGCCGCCCTCGCCTTGCCGGCCTGCGGTTCCAGCAGCCCTGCGGCGCCCGGGAAGGGAAACGTCGCCTCCGAGCAAGAGACGACGACCACTGACGTCGCCAAGCAGCATCCGAAGAGTCCGGCCCATGCCGCCCCCTGCGAGACCCAACTGGGCGACTTCCTCGACTCCCTGGACCGCCTCCGCATCCGCCTCGCATCCGGCCTCAGCTATCAGCAATACGCCGCCGCCGTAAAGCGAATCAGGACCACTTACGAAGACCTCCCGATCGACACCCTCTCCCCCGACTGCCTGATCGCCGCCGGCACCCCCGGCGAGAAAGCCTTCAACCGCTACATCGAGGCCGCCAACAACTGGGGCGAATGCCTCGCCGACGCCGGCTGCAACGGCGAAGTGGTCGAACCCGAGCTGCAGCGTGAATGGCAGGTCGCCTCGCACTGGCTCTCGGAAGCGCAGGCAGGACTCGGCTAGTAGCCGAGCGCGGTCGCGAACCGAGATTGGTTCACCGTGCGTCCCGCTCAGCCCGAATGGCGGCGGTGACATCATCAGCGAGAGCGTCGGCAAAGAGTCGATCAAGCTCTAGAAGCGCCGCGGAAGTTCCTCCAGGCCCCGCACTCCAGTCGCGTTCCGCGAGCACCGAAAGGTACGCACTGCGCGACTGACCGGCGGCCCAGGCGGCGAGATCAATACGCCGCAGTAGGTCATCGTCGAAGGAGACAAGCACCTTGGCCATGCCCTGAATATGGCCTAGATATCTGCTCACAGCCCGAGCTCGAGTTCGCCGACTCGGAGTGCCGCCGGGGTCGGGACCACGAAGGCGCCCTGGCGGAGCACAAGACCGGTAGCTATCAGCTCGCGGACGGCGCGCTCGACGGCATCGCGCCTATCGGAATCCTTCGAGCCGCTGCACATCTCCTCGACCAGCTCCGGCATCGTCAGCAGATCCGGGTGGCACTCGATGAGGAGCGCGAGGGCAGCCCCTTCGACCATCGCGTCCCTGCGGGCGGATGGCAGATCGCGCCGCCGACGTTGTTCGTCGTGCATAGGAAGTCCAAGTCGTGGGAGCCATAAATTCGCCCCCTCGACGGACCAAGACTATAGGCTATGGTCAGATCGACACGGCGGCGGAAGGCTCCCGGGCGTGCCGACCACGACGCCAACTCCAGCCCGGCTCGGCAATGCCATCCGCTGGTTTCGCAAACGGCGCGACCTCAGCATCGAAGAGCTAGCGGGCAAGGCGGAAATCCACACCACCTATCTCTCGGGCATCGAGCTAGGGCAGCGCAACCCGAGCTGGAACATCGTTCGCTCCCTATCCGAGGCGCTTGACATCGAAGTCTCGGCGGTTGTGCTTCTAGCGGAGGAACTGGCCGACCGACAGCGGGAAAGCTCTCGGCCCAGCCCGACGGACCCCACCTCAAGCTGACCCTGAGTCCATCGCGTGGAACCAACGCAAGCCCAGCTCGGCGCCGTCATCCGCCACCTGCGGACCAAGCGGGAACTAACCGTCGAGGGTCTCGCCGCCACCGCCGGCATCCACTGGACTTACCTCTCCGGCATCGAGCGCGGCCGGCGCAACCCGACCTGGAAGGTCCTAGCTGCAATCGCCCGCAGCCTCGACGTCGAGATCTCCGAGCTTGCCCGGCTGGCTGAGGAGCTGGCCGATCAGGACAAGCACAACGACAAGAGACGCGCCAGACAGGATTCGAACCTGTGACCTTCGGTTTCGTAGCCTGAGGCGGTGGGTCGACTGGGCTACGTGGGGCGCGGGTTCAAGCGGTTTGCGGGGGATCGAGTCCCGCTGGGATCGGCTGGGATCTGTGGGGCATGTTGCCCCATTTGTTGCCCCAGGAAGACTGCCCTCCCGCGAGTCGGGATCACTGTCCCGCGAGGGCACGGAGACGGGGCAAGACAATCTCCTCGACGCGATCCCCGCCTCCAGAGCTCCCGCGTCCGAAGCCGATGACAGTTCCGTCGATCGCGTCCAGAAACCTAGGCTGGTCGAGGAGAGTCGCGATCTCTCCGGATAGAAGAGAGCGGAGATCATCGGAAGCGTCACTGACTTCCCCGACGACCTCGGCTCGCCCGTCGACCAGCCGGATCACGTCCTCGAGGTCGTGGCTGCGGAGGTGATCGCCGCCTCCGCGGCCGCTCCATGCCTCCAGCTTCGTCGCAAGCAGGTAGGGCGGCGAGATCGCTCGTATCCGCTGGCCAGACGGCAGCGGCAGCGTTTCTGCGTACTCAAGCGCCAAGCCCAGCCATCGGTTTTCAAAACCGAGGATCGCTGCATCGGCTGGCATCACGTCGACCAGGAGTTCGTCGCCGTCGCTACCGGCTCTCCACCTGCAGATCACGCGGCTCGATGCGTCGTTGCGAAGTCCGTGGTCGCGAAGGCGCTCCTCGAAGCGGTACCAGGCAGCACGCGAGGCAACCTCGACTACGAGGTCCACATCCTTCGTCACCCGTGGCTCAGGAGCCGCCTGGTCGGTGATCCAGAGTGCGATGGTCGCTCCACCGACGAAGGCAACTTCGTCGAGGAACGGGGCCAACTCCTGCGCGGCCCGCTCAAGCATCGCGATGCTCACGACCCGACCCTCTCCTTCAGGAGCTTCTCCGCGAGCTGGGTTATGCGGGCGCTGTCGTTGCTCCGGAGCGCATCGACCAATGCCAGGCGCTGCCACAGCGCGTGATCGGCGAGCGCTGCCCCGGGAGCCATCGCGTGCAGCGGCTCCAACCCGAGACCGCGCACCGTTCCCTTGGCATAGGGCCACACCGGAGGCAAGCCACCGGACTCGGCGAGCTCTGCCCTCAGCGGCTCAGCAGCCCAGGACGTGGGTACACCCCGCACTTCGGACCCCCAGCGTGGGGGGAAGCTGAACTTGGCGGCGTGGATCAGGAACTCCTCGGCCGCAGCTCGATAGACCCTCCGCCGCTCAACCGAATAGAGACCGGCTTCGTCGAGGCGACGCATGGCACGGTGGGTGCCCGCCACGTCGAAGCCAAGCTGGCTTGCAAGGTCGCGCACGGGAAACGGCTCGTCCAAGCCGAGCAGCTTCAGCAACACAACCACGTCCTGCCCCTTCAACATAAGGCTATTGTTTCATGTTTCGATACATGAAACAAGGGGCTGCGCGGCACTCACAAGCGCTCCCGCCCCTCCCGAACCTCCTCGGAATCCCCGTTGACGTCGCGGCCCACATCGAGCGATACGTGACGGGGGGCACAGGCGATGCTCGGCTCATTCAGGTGCGCGATCTGGATCGACCCATCGTCCCACCCCCAAACCGAGAAGCCAGCCTCCGCGAGCTCGTCAAGGACCGCTTCGAGCTTTGCTTTCGCCTCTGCGATGTCCATCAGCTCATCTCCTCCTCCGGGTCAAAACCGAGCTGCCGGAGCGAAAACTGGGACGGAGGGAGAAGAAGAGGCATCCGGTCTCTCGTGGGAGAAGTTTCGCCCGACCTGAGGCGCCGCGACCATGGCAATTGTCGAAGAAGTGACCTTCGGTTCCCACTGGGAAGGTCACGATCGGCTTTGTAGCCCTAGACGGTGGGTCGGCTGGGCTACGTGGGGCGTGGGTTCAAGCGGTTTGCGGCGGATCGAGTCCCGCTGGGATCGGCTGGAATCTGTGGGGCATGTCGCCCCATTTGTTGCCCCATGGGCGAAGCTCAAGGCTCAGGGTGTCAATCTGCTTGCGGGTTGCCAAATCAGCTAGTGGATTGATTCCAAGGCACTGGCTCAAGATCCGTGTCATATCGATTCAAGCGCAGTCTTGACCAGTACTCGCCTTGGTAGTTCAACAAGCGGAGCAAGGCGAGATCGAGATACCAAGTCCCGAGCTGCCATGCCTCGAGGAGTTCGCCTCCATCGGGCCACTCTGGGTCATCCAGGTTCTTGGGCGGGTGCATGAGCCGATTTCGAATGTCGAAAAGAAGCTCTGGGCCCTCCCAGCCCTTCTGACCTTCACGGGTGCGTTTGTCACGGCGCTCTCGAAGCTGGTCGAAGTGCGCTGGAATCTCGGTCGCGATTCCTGCCCATCGCAGCATCAGGCGAAGGGTTCCGGCAGCGCGGAGAGCGCGCTGCTCATCACCCCGAACAAGCCAGCCTTCACGCTGCAGAACGGTCCAAGCAAGTAGCTCAGCACCGGCACATGCAATCGGAATCCTCACGTCGAGAACTTCCCGGGCATTCGCACCCAGCGATAGCCCGATCGCGCGGTCGAGGATCTTCTCCATCGCCGCGTCCGCAGAGAGCGACGTCCACCCCTTGGCCAGGACGGGGAGCGCATCGGGGACGAGCAGATCGGGGCACCACTTGATACCCGGTCTCCCGGGCATCAAGCGCGGCGCCCCCCACTCTGCCCACACGACCCGCTCCCCTGTCATGCCGCAGATCGGCCCGACCCCGATCTCACGATTGGCAAGAAAGCTCAGGAGAAGAAAGAGACGCCGCTTCAGGCGATCGACATCGTCAGCTGAAATCGGCAATGAGGTGGGCGTCGCCCTAACAACCGCTACAAAGTCGGCGTCTTGATCTGTCTCCGGACTATGAGGGGCGATCGCCAGATCCCAACCGGGCAGGGCGAAGTCGACCTGAACCTGTCGACCTCCATCGTCCAGCTCGCGAGCTAGGCCCATTACCTTCAGGGCACCGCTGATGTGGAAGACGATTCGCGTAACGGAATCGAGATCGCCGACCCGCATCGAAGCAGTGGGGAACTCCCCGCGAGAACGCCGCTCTCTGCTCCCAACAGCCGAAGGCGAAGGAGGCATCAGATCCGCCCCTTCCGGCAGAGAGACGGTGAGGATGGAGTCGCCCTCCTGAGCAAAGAAGAGGGCTCTCACCGCGCCCGAATCGAAGAAATGGGCGCGTAGCCTTGGAGCAAGATCTAGCTGGAGTTCGATCTGCCCAGGAGCCGGCGACCGCGACTCGCCCTGGCCCTGAAGGGCAAGGGGCCCATCAAACAAGAGAAATCGCCCCTCATCGAAGGGACGGTAGATGGGTTCGATACGAGCGGTGGACATTAGAGGAGTGAGATGAACGCAGACGGGGCTGCTGACCAACCGTCATCGATCCTCGACCAGTTGCCTCCACTCATCTTGACCTTGCTTGCTAGTCCCGATCTCTCGCAACCGCCCAGCGAATGCGCCGGGTAGATCCTCCTCTATTCGAGCGGCTGGCGTTCCAGAAAGAACCGCAGCAGAACAGATCAACTCCAACACGCTCTCGCAGACGACGAGCAGCGTTCCGTCGCTATGCAGCGCCTCTCTTTGGACGCGATCACGATCAAGGGGCGCGTGCTTCTCGGCGATCACCACGAGCAGCGCCAAGTCGGCGCCAAGCTCGGCCGCCTCTCGCGACAGCTCTGACGCCACAGCCTCGCCGACCGGAAGCTGCTTTGCCTCAACCGCGAGGACAATCTGGCCATCCAGCATTACCCGGACATCGCCCGGATGGGGGCTGTTGATCGGCTGAAGATCAACCTCATCGAACGCACAATCCAAGACGGCAGCAGCCAGGGCTTGCGCGCGTCGTCCCCCTTCTGGGGCAGATCGAACAAACCGATCGACAATTCCGACGAGATCCCCGAGCGCAACATCGCTTTCCAGTTGCCGGGTTGCGCGGGCTTCCGTTCGCTCGACCTCTTGGACATCCATCCGCACGCGGAGGAAAGACGACAGGGCTGAAAGGGCTTCGGGACGCTCGAGGCGATTTAGATCTCGAAGCGCGTCGAGAAAGGCTTCATACGCCGGTCGCGCCCTTCCAGAGATCTTCGTGAATTCGTCGATTCGCGCTGGCCCCCCAAGGAAGGGCCTGTTGTTAAGGGGCCACCGCCCCCTCGCACCCAGGTCATAGCGACTGTTGTTCTGCTCGGCTAGGAACTCCGCCGCCTTCCGCAGGCTGTATCCGCGCGGCCCCGCGGCTCCATCCTGGGCGAGACTGTCCACTCGAGGATCAGTCGCCTTCGCGAGGAGCGCGCCACCCAGCGCGGCGATGTAGGTCTTGATTCCCAGGCTGCCGAGCCGCTCCACGCGGGCGATCCACACCGCCGGCAGCTCCTCGGGTGATCGCGCCAGCGCGAGCGCGTCATCGAGCGTTAGAAGCAAAGCTTGGTCTTCGAGCCTGATCCCCATGCCGGAAAGCTAACCGCGCGTCCCGACACTCGGAAACCTCAGACTTGTGGGGTGAGTTCTAGGCAGCCAGGGCGAGCTCTGGCGAGGGAGCACAGTCCAAGCGCCTTAGCTCGCCTGCCACGGCAGTTGCGACCGCCCGTCCAAGCTCCGGCGGCACGGCGTTGCCGAGCTGGAGTTGCTGCTCCCTTCGAGACCCCAAGACCGTAAAAGCATCGGGAAAGGTCATCAGCCTCTTGACCTCGGCAACACGCAGGCGCCTGTTGTCCCAATGGAAAGGCCCCACCCACGGTCCAGGCTGACCCTGGATCGTCGGGGATGGCTTATCCGGATGGAGCTTCAGCAGGAAGCTCCAATAGCGCGAGCGCCATTTGAAACGGGGCTTGTCGTGACCACGCTCAGCCGTCCAGAACAGGTAGTTCTCGCCGCTGGGAACGGCTTTAAGAGCTTCCGCGTAAGTGCCTGAGACAACCTCCTCGGGCTCAGGCGGATTCGCATCATCGGGCAGAGACGCCAATGCCTGCCCAGCGCTTATGTGGAGCGGCAACTCCTTGTCCCAGCCGGTCCGCGTCTCGTGCGGACCCGAATGAGTGGGCTCGGGCCATGGGAACTCCCAACCTTTTCCGGCGCCCGGAATCAGATCGCGCCGTATCCCTACACAGAAGAGCCTTTGACGAAGCTGAGGGATGCCGAGGTCCGCCGCGAGAATTATCCGGAACTCGACGACATAGCCCGCCGCGCGGGTCCGTCGCAAGAACCGCTCAAGCACAGCGCGGTTCTGATTGCGGTACGCGAGGCCGTAGACGTTCTCCATGAGGAATGCCTTCGGCTGAAGGCCCCGCAGCATCCGCACGTACTCGTCGAGAAGGCTTGCCCGAGGATCTTCTCCAGCTCGCTTGTAAGCAAGCCAATAGCCAGACTTGGAGAAGGGCGTGCAAGGTGGCCCCCCGTGCAGTAGGGACGCCTCTCCTTGACTTAGCCCAGACCGCTCAAGAAGGTCCTGAGGATCGGTCTCGAGAATGTCGGCAAACACCGCCTCGTCTCGAAGCTGGGGAAAGAACTCGGGGCGGTTTGAGAGGATCGTCTTGCGTGCGATCTCCTCCATCTCCACGACCGCACGCGTCTCGAAACCGGCCGCCTCGCAACCAAGGTCAAGCCCGCCCGCTCCTGAGAAGAGGGAGATCGCATCCATGCCCGCCAACCTAGAAAGTCCCCCCGATGGAACGGGCGGCAAGCGGCCCACCACCGTCGTTCCCAAGGCTCCTTCGGCCTCTTCTCCTGCCGTCAAAGCAGCCATGCAGGGCAACCGCAAGCGCGATACCCGCCCCGAGCTGGCCCTTCGCTCGGAGCTTCACCGGCGCGGCTTGCGGTATCGCGTCGACCAGAAGCCGCTGAAGGGACTGCGCTGCAAAGCGGACATCGTCTTTCGCCGCCAGAAGGTCGCCGTCTTCATGGATGGCTGCTTTTGGCACGGATGCCCAGACCACGGAACGAGCCCCAAGACCAACGTCTCCTATTGGAGCGCCAAGCTCGCTCGAAATATGGAGCGTGATCGATTCAACAATGCTGCGCTGGGTGAGGCAGGATGGGCCGTGGTTAGGGTCTGGGAGCATGAGACGTCTGCGGATGCCGCAGAAAGGATCGCTCGGATCCTCGCGCGATGATCTCCCCGCTAGCTCGGCAACATCTACCTGAACCGGCGGCCTACGAGGGCAGATCGAGGCCATCCACGATCGCAGCAATATTGCCCTCCATCATCAACTCGGCCCTGTCTTGAGCAGGGTTATAGAGGCGCTCAAAGGGCCAAAAGCCGTCGTAGCGGTTCTTCGATCGCCGGGCAAAGGCACCCAGCATGCCCGCTACGGACGCTGCGCCATTGGGCAGGCCCAGCGCCTCGGCCGCTTCCGCGGTGCTAATCGACTGCCCCGGACGGCTCGCGAGGAAGCGCAGCAAGGCCCGGAAGTTCTCTTCGCTTTCGAGAAAGACGCGCCGGACTACCCGCTTCGAATCCGGCGCCTCTGCCGTGTCCTCTGGGAGGCCTGCTAGGAGCCGGAAAACCTCTGCCACTCTTACAGCGGGAACCGGGACATATACGAACTCTTGGCTTTGATAGGGCAAGCTCATTAGCTAAGTATAGCGATCTTAGGGTCCAAAGCAAATGCTTTATAGGTGCTATATAGGTGCTTTCTCCCCTAGAAGGCGATAAGCTATGGTTTGAGTCCGTTTTGAGTCAGGTTGAAGAAGATGGGATAGTTGGTATTCTCCGCCCCAGAGTGGCTGTCCCCCATGTAGGGCGCCCCTTGATCGGGAGGCCAGCATTTAGGGAGGTCCGGGTCGCCCCCGGGCCTCCCGCCCAACATCTCTCCGAGCTTGAGCGCTCTTGAAAGGCGTTACGCGGTTGGACTCATGGCCGGAAGGTCCAGTGCTGGCGCCTCATCGCCCGGCAACAGATGCGTATAGCGAGTGAGCGTGAAGGCGGGCGAGTGGTGGCCGAGGGCGCGGCTTAGCTGGAGGAGGTTGGTGCCCCGGCTGAGATGGAGCGAGGCGAAGGTGTGGCGGAACGTGTGGAAGCCCGCCCAGGGGGCGCCGGCCCGCTTGACGAGGGGCTTGAGGACGCGGGGGCGGAGGTTGCTGGGGTCGAGCGGGGCGCCGGCGTCGTTGGGGAAGAGGATCGCCGTGGAGTCCTGATCGGGCTCGGCGGCGAGGTGGGCGCGGAGCCTGGTGGCCAGTGAGGCCGGGAGGCGGACCTCGCGACGGCCGTATTTGGTCTTCGGCGGCTCGGTGCGGCCGTTGACGATCGCGCGGCGGACGCAGACCTCGGGCGCGGGGCTGTCCAACTGGACGTGGAGGCGCTGCAGGGCGATCGCCTCGCTGATCCGCAGGCCGGTCGCCGCCAGCAGCTCCAAGAGCAGCCTGTGGCGCTCTGGGGCTGTCTCGATGACGGTCGCGAGCTGCTCGGGCGTGAAGACCTTGATCTCGTCGCTGGGGAGCTGCTCGCGCGGCGACAGCGACAACCCCTGCGCCGGGTTGTGGCGGATCAGGCCCTCGCGCTTCGCCGTCGATAGCGCCGCGCGGAGCGGCATCGTCGCGTTGGCGATGGTGCGGTCGCCCAGGCGCTTGCCCTGCGCCTGCTCGTCGGCCAGCCAATCCACGAAGCGGGCCAGCGCGTAGGTGGACCAGCTTGAGGCGGGCCGGGAAGTAGGGACGGGCGTAGACGTGGATCAGGCGGCGGTATTCGTCGCGGGTGTTCTCGCGGAAGCCGCGGCGGCCCTGGCCGCGATAGCGCTCGACCCACTCGTCCAGGTAGCGGCGGAGGGTGATCGCGCTGCGCTCCTGCAGCTCGCCGCGATCGCGGTCGGTCTCGCTCTCGCGCTTGATCCGCTTCGCCTCTGCGTAGGTGCGGGCGTGGCGCTTTCGCTGCCTGCCGGCGCTGCGGAGACGCAGGCGTAGCCGATGGTCTTCCCCGTGCCGTCGATGCGCTTGAAGACGCTGGGGGTCTTGGTCTTGACGAGCCGCCGCTTGTCGCCGCAGCCCTGCTCGGCCGCGGGGGCCGACGTATCCTGGGAAACGCTCATGAGATTCCACCTCGTGAGCCGTGGGGCGGGTCGTTTGCGCGACGCCGCCCCGTTTGACGTTCGCGGACAAAACGTTAACAGGACGAATGCCGGAGGCCGGAGCGCGACCGAATGGGAGCGCGACGGCAACAAGGCGAAGGTCAGCAGAGGCCACGGCGAGGCTGACGGCGGCGGGACGATTCCCGCGATCGGTGGAGGCCACCACGGAGGAGCGATTCGAGACCAACCCCCGTCGGGATATAGAAGTCAGCGCGCCGGAAGCGCCGGAAAGCGAGGCTGGACGAGGCCAGGCGGGCTTTGCCGAGCGGCGCGATGCGAACTGCAGTGCGAAGTGCAGTGCGAACCACAGAGCGAAGTGCAGAGCGAGCCGCAGTGCGAACTCAAATCGCGTGTCAACCCCGGTGGAAACCCCCCGGTAAACCCCAGCGACAACCCCGTCGTCAACGACCAGGAACAGCCGCCAGCTCGGCCCTTCCCAGCAGCCGGTGACGCGCTCCGTCCGGCCACAGCTCAGACAAGTAGAGGCCGACGCTCTCCGCTCTGAACGGCTCTCGCAGTCCAGCCGGGAGCGGGCGGTCGGGCAGATCGTGAACCAGCAGCGGACAGCGCGACGGGCGCTGCTCGGTCGCCACCCTGGCGACGGTCAGGTGCGGCCAGAACGACCGCTGCCTGGGTTCGTGGAAGGCCAGCCCCTGCGACTCGAAAGCAGAGCGCAGGGCGAGTTGGAGAACTTCCACGCCAGGCAACCTTGCCGGCAGCGCGAACAGCCGGGGGCGAGTGGGCCGGCGGCCCCTCGCTTCGACATCGGCCAGCTCGATCAGGGGCGCGGGCGCCCTTGCGCACAGCTCTCGGATCGCCTCCAGGCATGGGACGACCTCCCGCTGCGGTCGGTGGCCGAGGAAGAGAAGGAGCATTCGCGGCCCCTCGGTGAAGCGAAGGGCCGGATCGGTCAGCGCCGCCCGTCGCCACACGTTCAGATCGCGGCGCACCGCCACGGGCAGGTCGAGTGCGACGAAGAGCCGCAGCTTCCCCCGCCCGACCTTTCCTCCGCCGCCCGTCATTCGCGGGGCAGGGCGTTGAAGTTCACCGCGGCCCTCGTCGGCATGACGAGATCGCCGATCCGCTGGACCAGGCCGCCCGCGGTCAGGTCGCGGACAGCTCGCTGGATTCGATCCTGCTCTGAGAAATCGGGCGAGGCAACAGTCAACTCGCGGACCAGCTCGTCGAGCGTCAGCGTCGCCGGGTAGAGGTCCAGAGCCGTGCGGAGAACCTGCGCCTGGTCGCGTGCGTCTTCGGCCGCGGTCGAGTCGAGCTTCTGCTCGCCCGCGCCCATAACCTTGTCGTGCATGGGAGCTCGCCTTCTGTGCCATGCCCCCGGCTGTTTGCGCAGCGCGGGGGTGCTTGTTGGGTGCTTTCGGCGGCGAACGTAGGTGGAGGGAAGCGCCCTCTCAAGGGCCAGGCCGAACCTCTACCCGGACCTCGTGTTGCCCCAGGCGTTGCCCCAGCGCTCTTTTCGGCCTTCCCGGCCGAGCCTCAAATCCCCGCAAACCCGCTTCCCAAGCGGGATCACGTCTATGCGCCAGACAGGATTCGAACCTGTGACCTTCGGTTTCGTAGACCGACGCTCTATCCGGCTGAGCTACTGGCGCAAGCTAGGGGCTTGGGGTCCCCGGACGGGCGATTCTACGGGCTTTGATGCGCGGGGAGGGAGCCGGGGGCTAGGCCGGCGTTTTGAGCCGGACGTGCCAGTGGACGGTGGCGGTGGCCACCTGGAGGCCGGACTCGTCCGCGAGCTTTACCTCGCAGGGGAACTCGACCTTGCCGTCGGCGTCGAGGGCGGCAAGAGCGTCGTCTTTGGCGACGCCGAGGGTGGCGGTTGCGGTGATCGGGCCCTTGGCGATCTTCTCGTAGGCGATCTCAGCGCTGCGGGCGAGCGGCGTGACGTCGCCCATGCGCTCGGCGAAGGCGCCGACGAAGGCCGCGCCCGATGCCGTCTCGGCGACGGTGAAGAGAGCGCCGGCGTGCTGGGAGCCGACGTGGTTGCCGAGCTCGGGGCGATCGGGGAGGACGACGGTCGCTTCGCCCTCGCTGATGCCGGTGATCTCGAGACCCAGGTTCCCGGCGAAGGGAACAGCCTGGGTCATACCTTGTGCAATTGCGTCGAAGTCGGTCATGGTCGAGACCCTAACGCCCCTCGAAGGTCGCGTGCCCCGGACCCCCCCGCTCGAGGAAGGTGCGGACGGCGCCCTGCAGATCCTCGGTTGCGAAGAGGTCACCTGCATCCCGCCGCACCGCCTCATCGGCGGCCGGTACACCGCCCTGGCGGAAGCGGGCAAGGATGTGCTTGGTCATCGCGTGGGCCTTGGTTGGCCCCGTCGCCAACTCGGCGGCGAAGGCGCGGGCCTGGGCGTCGAAGTCCTCGCCGTCGAAAATCAGGTTGACGGCGCCCCAGCGCTCCAGTTCCTCAGCCGAGAACAGCTCGCCAGTCATCACCAACTGCCGCGCCCGGCCGCTGCCGGCACGCTCGGCGAGGCGTTGGGTGCCGCCCATCGAAGGCGTCAGCCCGACCACTTTCTCGACCAGGCCGAACTTCGCTACCGGCGCGGCGACGATCAGGTCGCAGGCGAGCGAGATCTCGAAGGCCGCGGTCAGAGTCAGGGCGTGCGCGGCGAAGACGGTGGGCAGCGGCAGCGCCTCGAGCGTGTCGATCATCCCCAGCAGCCGGCCCCAGAGCGCGCTCGCCTGCTCGGGGCTGAGCCCCTCGAAGACGTGGACGTCGACGCCGCCTGAAACAGCGCGCCCCTCGGCCCGGATCAGCAGCGCCCGAGGCGGCTCGGCGACGACGGCCTCGATCGCCGCCTCGATGCCGTCGATCATCGCCTGGTCGAAGAGGTTCAGCGGTGGGCTGTCGAGGGTCAGCACCGCCAGACCCTCCTCGCGCTCGACTCGGACCGGGGAGCTCACAGCTCCGGCACCCTGTGGACCTCGAACAGGTTGGTGCCCATTTCCTGGCCGTCGAGCCCGGCGGTGATCGCGATCAGCTCACCAGGTGCGGCGACGCCGTAAGTGGCGGCCAGGCCCGCGCAGTGGCCGAGCAGGCTGCGCAGCTCGCTGCCGAAGTCGCTCTGCACCGCGGTAATGCCGAAGAGAAGGTTGAGGCGCCGCACCGTCTCGATGTACGGCGAGATCGCCAGCACCGGCACGTTGGGGCGGTGGGCGGAGACGAGGCGAGCGGTGCGACCGCTGTTGGTCGGCACCACCAGCGCCTTCAGGCCGAGCCGGTAGACCGCGCCGACGGCGCCCTGGGCAACCGAGTCGGCGACGTCCTGGGTCGTCTGGTCGGTGCGGGTGAACAGCCACTCGCCGTAGCGCAGGTCGGGCTCAGTGGCGCGGGCGATCCGGTCCATCACCCGCACCGCCTCGATCGGGTTCTGGCCGACCGCGGTCTCCTCGGAGAGCATGATCGCGTCGGTGCCGTCGTAGATCGCGTTGGCGACGTCGGTCACCTCAGCCCGAGTCGGGCGGCGAGCGGTGACCATCGAGGCCAGCATCTGGGTCGCCGTGATCGCCGGCTTGGAGCGCTGCCCGGCGACGCGGATCAGCCGCTTCTGCTCGACCGGCACCTTCTCCAGCGGCACTTCGATGCCGAGGTCCCCGCGCGCGACCATGATCCCGCCGCCGGCGACGCGGACGATCTCCTCGGCGTTGGCCGCCGCCTCCCGCTTCTCGATCTTGGCGATTAGCGGGATGTTGGAGTCGAGCTCGCGCAGCCGCGCCGCGACCGGCGCCAGGTCGGCGGCGGTGGAGACAAAGGAGACGGCCAGCAGGTCGACGCCATGGGCGACCGCGAACTCAACCCAGCCGAGGTCGACGCCGGTAGTCGCCGGCAGATCAGCGCCGCCAGGGATGTTCATGCCCTTGTGGGAGGAGAGCGTCCCGCCCACCTCGATCTCGCAGTCGACGCCGTCGGGCTCGGGGTCGTTGACCCGCAGGCGGATCGCCCCGTCGGCAAGGTAGACGAGCTGGTCCTCACGCAGGTCGGTAACGCCGGGCCAGGAGACCGGGATCGTCTCGCCGTCACCCTCCACCTCACGCGGCGTCAGGGTCACGTGCATCCCCGTTTTCAGCTCGGCGAAGTCGTCGCGCAGCTCGCCGATGCGCAGCTTCGGCCCCGGCAGGTCACCGAGCACCGCGACCTCGCGCCCGACCTTCTGAGCGGCAGCACGGACGTCCTCGATCGTCTGCGCGTGGCGATCCCTGCCGGCGTGGGAAAAGTTGAGGCGGAAGACGTCGGCGCCGGCCTCGATCAGCTGCTCCAGGACCGCCGGCTCCCAGCTCGCCGGGCCAACCGTGGCGATGATCTTCGTCCGCCGCCCGATGTGAGCGGCGCGCAGGGGATTCGAGGCGGCCTCCATCGCTTGACTTTAGAGGGAGGACCTTCGGACTCTCTATCTATAAAGTCTTCCATGGTAGATTTATTGGGATGGCAAAGAGAGCACGGCGTTTAAGCGACCAGGCAGCAGCGGTCCTGCTGCTGTTCCTCCAAGACCCGGAGCGAGAGCGCTATGGACTGGAGATCATCCGCGAAGCCAATCTAAAGTCCGGACTCCTCTACCCCATCCTGCATCGCTTCGAGGAGCGCGGGTTCCTCACATCCGCGTGGGAGCCGCAGGAGGTCGCGGTAGCAGCCGGACGCCGGCCGAGACGCCTGTATCGGCTTGACACCAAGCAGCTCTCCGCGACGGAAGCGACTCTCGAGGAGTGGCGACAGGCCGTCAAGGAGGATCGAGGCGCGTCGGGCTCGATGAGGGAGGCGTTCGCATAGACGCCGCCTTGCTTGTCCTGGCAGCAACCGGAGTCGCTGCCCTCTGGCTCCTGACCGGGGTCATGCAAGCCCTGCGGAAGCGGCTCGCGGAGCGAGCGGTCAGTTGGCTGTGGCCCGAGTCACAGTCGCCGACTTTCCGACTTGCTTGCGGGATCGCTCGGCTGGCCGGCATGCTCGCACCGAGCACCGCTGCGAGCTCTGAATTCTGGGCCGACATCCTGCGGAGCCTGGACGACGACTTCGAGGATCCGGCGGAAGGGAAATTCCAACTGCGGCGCGAGCCGATTGCCTGGAGCTCTCCCGCCGCGGCGATCGCGGAGCTGCAAGCAGACCTCCGCTCGGGGAAGACGGTGCTCGATCCGGTCAGGTTCGTGCTGCCACTCTTGACACATGCAGTGCGTTTGCGCCTGCGCAACGGCCTTGCCATGGCAAGGCATGCGCGGACGTGCGCAGTGCTGCTTCTGTTCGTTGTCGTTGTCGGGCCGTATATCGGCCTGGCACTGGCGGCCGGCAAGATGGAAAAGCTTGCCCGCTCTCGGAGAAGGCGCGCCAATCTCACGCGAACCCCCGGCCGAAGTGCCGCCGCCGACTCGCCGAGACGCAGAGCGCGACCCTGAGAACGACGACGGAGAGGGAGGGATTCGAACCCTCGAGAGAGCTTGCGCCCCCTACTCGCTTAGCAGGCGAGTGCCTTCAGCCACTCGGCCACCTCTCCGGGCACTTCGGCCTCGATTGTAGGAAGTAACCGGCGACCGCGCGGTTAGTCTCGGGGCCATGCCCGCTCGCTCGCACGTCCAGCTCGAGGAGATCTTCGCCGAGGTCGAGGCGCCGTTCGCCTTCGTCGACCTCGACGCGATGTGGGCCAACGCCGACTCGATGCTGGAGCGGGCGGGCGAGAAGACGGTGCGGGTGGCGAGCAAGTCGCTGCGCTGCCGGGCACTGATCGAGGCGATCCTCGCTCGCGACCGGCGCTTTGCCGGACTGATGACCTACACGCTGCCGGAGACGCTGTGGCTGGCCGAGCAGGGATTCGAGGACCTGCTACTCGCCTACCCGACCGCCGACACGGGCGCGCTCGGAGAGCTGGCGCTGCGCTCGGTCGCCAACCCGGCCGGCGCCCCAATCGTGATGGTCGACTGCATCGAGCACCTCGACGCGATCGAGTCGGTGCTGGGCGCCGGGGCGGCGCCGGTGCGGGTCTGCATCGACCTCGACGCCAGCTGGTGGGCATTTGCCGACCGGGTCAAGATCGGACCGAAGCGCTCCCCCGTGCACACGGCCGAGCAGGCGGTCGCGCTCGCCGCCGAGATCGCCCGCCGGCCACAGCTGCAACTGGTGGCGCTGATGGCCTACGAGGGTCAGATCTCCGGCGTCGGCGACCGTCCCCCAGGCCGCCGCCTGCGCGGGACGGCGATCCGCTTCATGCAGCGCCGCTCCGCCGCCGAGATCGCCGAGCGACGGGCCGCGGTCATCGCCGCGATCGGCGAGCACGCCAACCTGCAGATCGTCAACGGCGGCGGCACCGGCAGCCTCGAACTGACCGCTGCCGAGCCGGCCGTGACGGAGGTGACCGCCGGTTCGGGCTTCTACGCCCCCGCCCTCTTCGACCACTACAGCCGCTTCAGCCTCAGGCCCGCCGCCGGTTTCGCGCTGCCGATCGTCCGCAAGCCAGCGGCGAAAGTCGCAACCGCGCTCGGCGGCGGCTACCTCGCCTCTGGCAGCGGCGACGCGGGACGGCTGCCCGCGCCCTGGCTGCCGCCGGGTCTCGAGTTCGACCCCGAGGAGGGGGCCGGCGAGGTGCAGACGCCGCTGATCGGCGATGCCGCCGCAGCGTTGGAGATCGGCGATCGTGCCTACCTTCGCCACGCCAAAGCCGGCGAGCTCTGCGAGCACTTCGACGCTCTCCACCTGGTCGAAGGCAACGAGATCGTCGACGTGGTGCCGACGTATCGCGGCGATGGCAAGTCATTTTTGTAGGCCCGCAGCTAGGGACCTAGAACGCGCTCGGCGTACTCGTTGGTGAAAGTGCGACCCGGGTCGAGCTCGTCGCGGGCGCGCTGGAACTCCGCCCAGGCGGGGTAACGCGGCGCCAAGGTGGCGGCGGTCTGGAAGTGGCGCTTGCCCCAGTGGGGGCGGCCGCCGTAGGAGTCCATGATCGCCTCGATCGCTTCGAAATACGGCCGCCACTCCATCCCCTGGTACTGGTGGACGGCGATGTAGACGGTGTCGCGCTGGTGCGAGGGGCTGAGCAGGGCGTCGTCACCCGCCGCAACCCGCATCTCGATCGGGAAGAAGACCGGGTAGCGGTTCGACCGCACCCACTCGACCACCCGCCGCACCGCCTCCGGGCCGTGCTCGCGCGGCACCCCGTACTCCATCTCGGTGAAGCGGACCCGGCGCTCGTTGGCGAAGATCCGGTCGCTGCGATCGACTGCGCGACTACCCGAGGCGACCCGGGCCGCCAGCCGCGCCAGCCGCGGGATCTGTCCCGGAAAGCGCCTGCCGGTTGCCGAGAGGGCGCCCAACGCCCAGTTCTCCAGCACGACGTCGTTGAGGTAGACGGGGACCCGGCCGCGGGGGTGCGGGGGTGCCTCGGTGCGGTTGCGTTCCAGCACCAGGGCGGTGTCGGCGTAAGGGAAGGTGAAGAGCTCGTAGTGGTCGTTGGCGTCGGCCCGCTCCTGGAAGGAGTCGAGCACCTCCTCGCGCGGGCGCGGCGTGTCGACCCGCTCCAAGACGAAGGCGGGCACGCAGCGCAACGTCACCGCCGAGATCGCGCCGAGGGCGCCGACCCCGACCCGGGCCGCCCGCAGCAGCTCCGGGTGCGTGGCGGCGCCGAGCTGGCGGACGCTGCCGTCGCCGAGGACCAGCTCCAGCCCCTCGACCTGGGCGGAGATGTTGCGCAGCCTCGCCCCGGTCCCGTGGGTACCGGTCGAGATCGCCCCGGAGATCGTCTGAGTGTCGATGTCGCCGAGGTTCTCCATCGCCAGCCCCAGCCGACTCAGCTCCTCGTTTAAATCGGCGAGCACCGTGCCGCCGGCGACCTTGACCAGGCCCGAGCCGGGGTCGGCGTCGATCACCCCGCTCAGCGCCTCGATCCGCAGCATCGTGCCGTCGGTCATCGCCGCCTCGGTGAAGGAGTGTCCGGAGCCGGCGACGCTGACCTTGCGCCCGGCCGCGGCGGCCGCGGCGATCGCCTCCGCCAGCTCCTCGCGCCCGCGCGGGCGCACCACCTCGACCGGGCGGCAGGTTTGATCCCCGGCCCAGTTGGTCCAGGTATCCGCCCCGCCGGATTCTCGCCCCCCCGACATCGGCCTCAGCCTAATGCGGAGACGTCGAGGTCCGGCCGCGGCGCCAGCGCCCGCAGGGCGTAGAGCACGGTGGCCAGCAGCAGCGCCGCGATCAGGTAGCTGGGGAGGGCGAAGCCGTAGAGGCTGGCGACAACGCCGCCGCCGATTCCACCCAGCACCTGTCCAGTCGCCCAGGACATGTTGGAGAGGCCGGCCGCAAAGCCCTGGTGGAGGTCCGTCGCGGTCGCCGCGTCGGAGAGCATCGTCATCGCCGGCGCGAAGCAGAAGCCGGCGCCCAGCGAGATCGTGACCAGCGTCGCCAACACCCCACCCAGCGAACCCGCGACACCGATCGCCACCATCGCCAGGGCGCAGATCGTCATGCCGCTGACATAGGGCAGCCGGCGGCCGACCTGATCCGAGTAGCGACCGGCCAGCGGCGCCAGCACCGCCTCCAGTGCCGCCCCGGCGATGAAGCCGGCGGCGATCACGCCGTGGCCGCCGCCAAGATCGTCGATCCGCAGCGGCACCAGCACCTCGATCGCGCCGAACATCAGCGAGGGCACGGCGACGAAGACGAAGGCGTTGCGGACCGGGCGGCTCAGCATCGCCGCCAGCACCTGGCGCAGGTCCTGGCGCTCGCTCACCGGCGCCTCGGGAAAGCGCGAGGCGGCGAAGGCCAGGGCCAGGGTGACCAGCAGGACCGAGGCGAAAACGGGCTCAGTGCCGACGGTGCCCGCCACAGCGCCGAGCGCCGGTCCCAGCAGGGCGCCGGCAACCGCGGTCCCGAGGGCGGTGCCGATCACAGCACCGCGCCGCTCAGGCGGCGCCGTCGTCACCAACCAGGTCAGCGCCCCCGACCAGATCAGCGCCCCCGCCACGCCCTGGGCGAAACGGGTCGCGTCGAGCAGGACGATCTGCTCCGCGAAGCCGAAGACGACGCTGGTGCAACCGAGCAGCAGCAGACCGACGATGACGCTGCGGCGCGGCCCGAAGCGGCTGGCGACCAGGCCCGCCGGCAACGAGGCGAGCAACGTGCCTGCCGCATAAGAAGCGGAGAGCACCCCCGCCTCGGCCTCGCTCAGCCCGAGATCATCGACGTAGTCCGGCAGCAGCGGCGCGATCGCCGAGAAGAAAGCGACGTCGATGAAGACCATCGCGGAGGCGAGCAAGACCAATCTGCGCATGACACCATCCAATCAACCCCCGGAGGGGTGGCAGAGCGGTTGAATGCGCCGGTCTTGAAAACCGGTGGCCCTGCAAGGGGCTCGTGGGTTCGAATCCCACCCCCTCCGTTACGCGTGCGTTCGCATCCTCGGTTAGAGGACGTCGCAGTGCGACAGCAGGAAACGGCGGCGGCCGAACGAACGAGCGAGGAATGAACAGGGCTGAGAGCAGCGCGCGCCGACGCGAGCGCTGGGTGCAGAGGGCGGAGAGGGTCCGGGACGCCTTCGGACTGGTGCTCCTCCTGGTGCTGACGACCTACGTCCTCACCTCCCTGCTCGACAACCACGGCTGGTCGGCAGTGATCCTGACCATCGCCACCAGTGCCACGTCGGTCGTCGCCCTGACCAGCTCCCATGTCAAGCCCGGTTTGGTCCGGGGCGCAATCTGGCTCTCGGCCCTGACGATCGGCCTGGCGGCGATCGCCGCGGTCAGCGACGAGCGCACCTTTCTCAACCTCGCCTCGGTAATCCAGATCGGGCTGCTGACCCTGGCGATGGCCGCGGTCCTGCGCCGGGTGATCACCACTGCCGAGGTCGGCTCACGGACGATCCTCGGCGCGATCAGCGTCTACACCGTGCTCGGCATCCTCTTCACCTTCGCCTACGGGATGATCGAGCGGATCCAGGGCGGTCCCTTCTTCGAAGGCATACCCAGCCCGCAGGGCAACGACTTCCTCTTCTTCAGCTACACGACGCTGACCACGACCGGCTACGGCAACCTCGTCCCTGGCGGACAGCCCGGTCGCATGCTGGCCGGGCTGGAGATGATGATCGGCCAGATCTTCCTCGTCACCCTGGTCGCTGGCCTGGTCAGCCTCTGGCGGCCGGGCGAGGCACTGCGCCGCCGCCGCGCCGAGCGCGCGGAAGGCTGAGTCTCCGCGACCGAGCCAAGCCGGCCGCGGAGCTCATGCGCCTGGCGTTAAGCGAAGTACTGGCCGTGAAGGCCGAAGGGAATGTGGTGCGGCACCCGCGCCCGCCCCAGCTCCTCCATGGTCACGGCGTCCAGCACCAACAGGTAGGAGCTGGCACTGCGGCCGTCGAGGACAACCGAGAGCAGGACCCCGACATCCTCGGAGCGATCGGGTTGTGGCGAGCGCACGAAGACGGGCTCGCCCGGATAGGTGCCCGGTTCCCACCATGTCGTCGCCCCGCCGCTCTCGACGTCGACCTTGACGACCTGGTTGAGGAAGTCGCCCGGCTCGCCCCCACCTGCGCAGTGGATACCGGCGCCGTAGACATAGCGGTAGGGCCGGCCGTTGCGCTCGCGATAGTCGATTCGCGGCAGCTCCAATCTCGCCCCGCTCAGCTCTTCCTCGGCGACGGCGCCGGACCCGAGCGAGACCCGGTAGCGCAGCAGCCGCCCCGCTGCGAGAGGAGCTGCCGTCCGCAGCCGATCCAGGTGCAGCGCCTCGACGATCGTGGGGTCGTCGTAGGCGACCATGTCGATCGTCAGCTCGTCGCCACGCTCGAAGGCGTTGACGTGGTGGAAGGCGAAGCGCGGCTCGGCCTCATAGGTGCCGCGCATGCTGCCGTCCTCGCGGTCGAAGACGAGGATCTTCGTCCCCAGCTCCGGCTTCCAGCGGTAGTTCTCGATGAACGGCCGGCTGCCGAGGCCAAGACGAAGCGGGTTGACGACGAAGGGGAAGGCGACGAGCACGATGTAGCGCTCGGTCAGCGCGAAGGAGTGCATGTAAGAGGGTTCGCAAACCTGCGACGAGGCGATCCGCCGCTGGCTAGAGCGACCCCGCTGGGCGAACAGCCGGTACTCGGAGCGCGGCCCGAAGTGGGTGGCATAGGCGATCAGCTCGTCGCGCCCGGGGTCATGGTGGGGATGCGCGGTGGCGTGCGTCCCCGGCGGTGTGTAGGCGACTCCGAGCCCCTCAAGCGTGACCGGGTCGAAGGCGATCGGTAGTGGCGTCTCGGTCATCGCCACGTACTCGTCCCCCAGCCTGGTCAGGTTGACGTTGCAGTTGTCGGTGGGGTTGGGGCGGAACATCGTCGCCGCCCGCTTGAAGACCGAGCGGCAAGGATCGGTGGCGAACTCGCTGTAGGAGATCCGTCCCGCCTCGACCTCGCGGTAGGCATCGGTGCGCAGGAAACGATTGGCGTAGGAGACCCGGCCGCCGTCGAAGGAGAAGCGGTGCAGCATCGCCTGGCCGTCGAACCAGTGCCGCAGCGCCCTCTCCCCTGCCTCGAACTTTGCCGGGCCGTTGCGCAGCAGCGTCCCACTCAGCCACGCAGGTATCTCGCCCTCGACCGGCAGGGAGTCGAGCTCGATCTCGGAATCGAGGGAAGCGAAGCCCGCCAGGTATCCGGGCCTGGTTACTGTCTCCGCCTCCAGCGTCGTCACCACAGCACCTCCCTGATGGTCTGCTTCGGACCGTGCAACAAATATCATTTTCAGAAGCTATGTCAAGCGAACCGCGCCTAACTCCCACCTCCTACATCGTCCTCGGCCTACTCGAGGCGGCCGGCGAGGCCACCCCCTATGACCTGAAGCGAATAGTCGCGATCAGCCTCGGCAACTTCTGGTCACTTCCCCACGCCCAGCTCTATGCCGAGCCGGTACGGCTGAGCAAGGGCGGCTACCTGTCCGAGCGGCGCGAGGAGGGTGGACGGCACCGGCGCTACTACCGGCTGACCGAGCGGGGCAAGGAGGTCCTGCGAGAGTGGCTGGCCCAGCCGACGGAGCAGATGGCCGAGCTACGGAACCCGGCGATGCTGAAGATCTTCTTCGGTGCCGATCCCCGACAGATGGCGGAAGCCCAGCTTCCGGTGTGCCAAGCCAAAGTGACCGAATTCGAGGAGCTGGAGCGGAACATCGAAGGAAACGTCCCGGAGGGCATGCTGCTCACGCTCCGGATCGGGCTCGCCCACCAGCGGGAGTGGCTGAACTTCTGGTCTCGAATGCTCATCCCGGGCCCAGAGCCGAGCGAGGGGGACTGAGCTACTCGGAGAGCTCGACCCGCTCGATGCCCTGCGGCTCGAGCGGACGATCGGAAGCGTCGGTCTCGACAGCCTCGATCGCGTCCACGAAGTCCATCCCCTCGACGACTTCGCCGAAGACGGTGTGCTTGCCATCGAGCCAGGGGGCAGCCTCGGTGGTGACGATGAAGAACTGCGAGCCGTTGGTGTTGGGCCCGGCATTTGCCATCGCCAGCGCCCCGCGCGCCACCTTGTGGTCATTGAACTCGTCCTCGAAGGTGTAGCCCGGACCACCGGTGCCGGTGCCCTGCGGGCAGCCGCCCTGGACCATGAAGTCGGGGATGATCCGGTGGAAGACCAGGCCGTCATAGAAACCGTCGGCGGCGAGCTTGCGGAAGTTCTCAACCGTCTTCGGCGCGTCCTCGTCGTGCAGCTCGAAGACGATCGGTCCGGCGTTGGTGTGAAGCGTCGCTCGCGACATCTCCCCGCACCCTACCGATCGCCCGCGCGCCGATGAGCTGTCAGCCCCGCACCCGCACGGTGGCAGGCTGTGAGGAGCCCGGCGCATAGGGCCAGCGCTCCTCTGCGAGCGCGGTGGCGCGCAGTCGAATCGAAGCGACGCCCTCGACGTAGCGGAAGCGATAGTGGGCACGGAAACGACCATGGTGGTCGCTGCGAGTGACCAGGACCGGGCGCCAGCGGCCGGTTGCCGCCTCGAGGTACTCGATCGCCACCAGCTTGCCGCGGCGGGGGATCGGGGCTCCGCGCCCGCGGACCCTGCCACTCAGCCGCACCGCTTGCCCCGTACGCAGAGCCGACGGCACCGCCCGCAAAGAGATCCCGGAGCGCACCCGGAGCTCCAGCGAAGGCCGGGTGGCGGGGGCAAGGCCGGCATCGCCGGGGAAGACGACGGCGACCCGCCGCGACGGGCCGGGAGCGAGGCGGAGCTCGAAGCCACCCTTGTCCCCGGTAATGGCACCAGCCCTGGCAACCGGGGTGAGCGCGCCGCGAGAAGACCGGGAGACGACCCTGATCTCGCGCCCGCCGACACCCGCCCCGTCGGCACGGGTGAGCCGGCCGCTGAGCAGTGCCGGCGCACCGAAGGCGACGGTCAGCGCATCGCCACGACCGTGACCGCCGCGCAGCCGCGCAAACAGCCGCGCCTTGCCCCGCGGCGGCAGCGGCTGCCTCGGCGCCACTGCCGGCGCCACCGGTCCCGTCTTGCGAATCGCCATCTGCGTGCCGTCTGCCCGCAGCGTGGTCGACGCCGTGTTGCCGGCCTCATCCACAGCCTCGGCACGGAAGACGTAGGTGCCGGGGCCGAGATCCGGGATGCGGGCGAGCAGGCTCGCCTTGCCCGGCTCGGCATCGGGCTGCGTCTTGGTCGGCAGCTCGGTCCAGGCATCGACGCCGAGCCGGCGGTAGGAGATCATCCCGCCCGTCGCGGGCCCGGAGTGCGCATCCGCCACCGTGGCGCGAAGCTGGTCGGGGATCTCGGCCTCGGCACTCACGGCGAAAACGACCGCGGGCGGCACGTCGTCGAAGCGCAGCGGCACGTCGACCGCGGTCGCGGACGAGGAGTTGCCGGCTTCGTCGCGCAGCCAGAGATAGATGGAGTAAGAGCCAGGGGCCGGCAGCGAGCGGTCCGGCACGGCGGCGACGTCGCGGCCGGCGGCGAACTGGACTCCGCTGTCGTAGCCGGCGGGACCGACGATCCGCCAGTAGGCACCCCAGATCGGGCTCGCCGGACCCTGGTCGGGATTGACCCAGGAGAGATCAAAGTCGTTGATCCGCCGCCACCGCTCGTCTCCGGCCGCCGCCAGGGAGCGCGGGTGTGCCGGCGGGTTGTTGTCGATGGCAATCGTGGTGGCGCCGGTGCAGCCGACGTTGCCGGAGAAGTCGGTGGCGCAGTGATGGGCGCTGTGGGGGCCGTCGCTGAAGCGGGTGGTGTCGACGACGGCGCTGCCGGAGGGCCCAAGCGGGCAGGGCTGCATCTGGGTCGCCCGCCACTCGCCGCTGATCAACGCTTTCGCGCACGGGTACTCGGTCAGATTGACGCGGGCACCGTCGACGATCGTCTCGCCGAAGCGAATTCCGGCGCCGAGCTCGCCGCCCCAGAAACCGACGACCTGGTTGCCGCGGTGCCAGCCGGGCGCGATCAGTTCGCCGCCGATCCCCGCCGCGGGCGGGGAGCCGTCTTCGAGGGTGATCGTCAACGCCCGCACCGCCGACCACGAGGTCGCGTCGAGGCTGCACCACTTGCTCTCCCCGCGGGCGCAGAGGAGGCGATCTTCGAAGGCCACCCGCGGCGTCGGAAACCCGGCGACGAACTCACGCGGCGTCACGTCGGTGGTGGTGGCGGCGGCGAAGACGTCGAGGACGCCGTTGCCGGGATCGGTCCCGAGCCGCTGCTCGAGGCCGTCGTGAAGGGCGTGCCACCAGGTGCCCCTAACCTGGGTGATGCCGGTGCCGGGGGGCGCCGTCCAGCGCCAGCGTGCGAAGCGCGTTCCGGAGACCGTTGCCTGGCCGTCGCGGGTGAAGCTCTTGATATGAGCGCCGTCGAAGGGATCGGCACCTGGAGGCGGCACGCAATAGCCGTCGGGCCGGAACTTAACCCCACCGGTGGTGTCGAACCAGGCGGCATCGGCGCCGACATACCAACCGCACTGGGCAACCGCGTACTTGCCGGCCCGCGCCTCGCCGGCGACGAGCAACAGCAGCGCCACCGCCAAGCCGATCCCCATCGCCACGATCCTTCCCAAACCACCGCGCGTGCCTGACATCCAGCCTCCCATCGCTTGCCTGCCTGTCGACGGTCAAGTGCCGGGCGCGGCAATCTCTCCCCCCTGGCCGGCTGAATAGATGAAGGGTGCCGCCGGGACGCCTTTGCGAGAATGGCCCTAATGCCGACCAAAGACCAGATCACCGAGAAGCTGCGTGCCGTCATCGATCCCGAGCTGCGCCGCTCGATCGTCGAGCTGGGCATGGTGCGCTCGATCGAGATCCACGACAGCGGCCGGGTCGAGGTGGTCGTCTCTCTGACCACCGCCGGCTGCCCGATCCGCTCCCACTTCGAACAGGCGGTGGCCGCCCAGATCCGCGAGCTGGACGGGGTCACTGAGGTAGCGGTCGGCTTCGACGTCCTCTCCGACGAGGAGAAAGGCGACCTGCAGAAAACTCTCGGCCGCGGCAAGCTGCCGCAGGGCGCGCTGGCTCAGGTCAAAAATGTGATCTGCGTCTCCTCCGGCAAGGGCGGCGTCGGCAAGTCGACGATGACCGCGAACCTCGCCGCGGCCCTGGCCGCTGAAGGCCACTCCACCGGCGCTCTCGACGCGGACGTCTATGGCTACTCGATCCCGCGCATGCTCGGCGTCAACGCCAAGCCCGACGTCAACGGCGAGCGCAAGATCCTGCCGCTGGATTCCCCCAGCGGCGTCAAGGTGATGTCGATCGGCTTCTTCGTCGAGGAGAACGCGGCCGTGGTCTGGCGCGGCCCGATGCTGCACAAGGCGATCCAGCAGTTCCTCGAGGACGTCGCCTGGGGCGAGCTGGAGTACCTGCTGCTGGACCTGCCACCGGGGACCGGCGACGTCTCGATGACGCTGGCTCAGCTACTGCCGCAAGCCAAGTTCCTGGTCGTCACCACGCCGCAGCCGGCGGCCCAGTCGGTCGCCCGTCGCGGCGCCGACATGGCGCGCAAATTCGATCTCGAGATCCTCGGCACGATCGAGAACATGTCCGGCTTCACCACCCCCGATGGCGATCGCTTCACGATCTTCGGCGAGGGCGGCGGCCAGCAACTCGCCGACGAGCTCGACGTGCCGCTGCTCGGCAAGGTTCCGCTCTCCGAGGCGCTGCGCGAGCACGCCGACACGGGCACGCCGCTGGTCACCGCCGAACCGGACGCGCCAGCCTCACAGGCAATCCGCCAGGCTGCCCGCGGCATCGTCGCGATGACGCCGCAGGAGCTACCGGTGCTGCAGGCGACCCCGAACGCGGCCGAAGCACCTCCGGTCAGCGGTACGCCACTGCCGGTCGTCCAGTAACCGGGACCGGGCACGAAAAAGGGCCGCCGGAGGCGGCCCTTTCGAAGCTCCTCGCCAGCCGGCGCTAGGCCGCCTGGCCGCTCTTGAAGTAGTTCGCGTTGATCTCGGCGTATTTGGCCCACTCGGCGGGCAGCTGGTCCTCGGCGAAGCAAGCGTCCACGGGGCAGGCCTCGACGCAGGCGTCGCAGTCGATGCACTCGTCCGGGTCGATGTAGAGCATCTCGACCGAGTCGTAGTCGGGCTCATCCGGCGTCGGGTGGATGCAGTCGACCGGGCAGACCTCGACACACGAGTTGTCCTTCTGGCCAATGCACGGCTCGGCGATGACGTAGGTCATACGGGCGTTCTCCTAAGTCGGTTTCGATGCGTGGCGGAGGCCCGGAGGCCCCCGCCAAACGCGAATTCACATTCTAGGGATTGTCGGAGCGGCGGCGGAGCTTGAGACAGGGTCTGGCGATGAAAATCCCAAAAGTGGGTTTGAGCTTGCCGTGCCAGATCCCTATCTTCCTGCCGGTGTCCCGTCTCCGCCTCCCCTTCGTCGGCGCGCTGCTGACGCTGCTACTGGCTGCCCCCGCCGCATCCGCGCAGGGAGAGCAAGCCGTGCCGAACGGCGCACCGGCCACCCCACCGCCGCTCTTTTCCGAGGCCCGAGTGATCGTGCAGTGGGCACCGGGCGCCGACCGGGGCGACAAAGTCGCCGCCCGCACCGATGCCGATGTGGACTACGAGACCAACCTCGGCAGCCCCGACTTCCAACTCGTTGAGGTGGAGCCTGGCCAGGCTCCGGGCAGCGCAGTCGCGGAGCTGGAAGCCGACCCGGCTGTCGCGGTCGCCGAACGCGACAGCTACAGCGCACCCCACGGGATCCCGAACGATCCTTTCTTCAACCAGCTCTGGGGGTTGCAGAACCTGGGCCTGGGAGTCAATGGCTTCCTCGGTGCCATCGCCGGTGACGACGCCAACGTCGTTGCCGCCTGGGACCGCGCGGTCGGCACTCCCTCGACGGTAATCGCGGACCTCGACAGCGGCTACCGCTTCGAGCATCCCGACCTCGGCCCAGTCGCCTGGACGAACCCCGGCGAGATCGCCAACGGAGCCGACGACGACGGCAACGGGATCGTCGACGACCTCCATGGCGCTGACTTCGTGGGGTCAAACAGCGAACTGTCGGTTCTGCCGGTCGACGGCGACCCCACGGACGACGACCTGCTCTCCGGCGGCCACGGCGTCCACACGGCAGGCACCATGGGCGCGGCGGGCAACAACGGCATCGGCATCACCGGGGTAGCCCGGAACGTGCGGGTCATGCCGCTGCGCGTTTGCTCCCGCTTCCCCAGCCTCAGCGGCAGCCGCTGCCCGATCTCCTCCCAAATCAACGCGATCAACTACGCGGGCCTGAAGGGAGCACGGGTAGCCAACATGTCACTGGGCGGAAATAGCTTCAACCAGACGGTCATCAACGCGATCGCCGCCAACCCACACGTCCTCTTCGTGATCTCAGCGGGCAACGACGGCGGCGACAACGATGGCGGCGGAGCTGCGCCGAAAGGCCACCACTACCCCTGCGACTATGTTCCGACCGACGCAAACCCGGACGGCACGGTCGACAACATCATCTGTGTCGCCGCTACCAACCAGGCCGACGGCCTCGCCGGCTTCTCCGACTGGGGAGCGGTATCGGTCGACCTTGGGGCACCTGGCACCGAGACGCTCAGCACCTACCCCTTCAATGCTCCGATCGACGAGAGCTTCCAAGTCGATGACTTCTCTTCGAAATGGACGGCGACCGGTACGAACGGGGGCTTCCAGCGAAGCAGCGAGGCACCACTGACCTCATTCGGGATGACGGACTCTCCAGGCGCCGCACCCACCGCAAACGCAGTCCGTGAGTCGACGTCAGCGGCGGCGTCCATCCCTGCCGGCCTGGCTCCCTGCAACCTCCTGCAAAGCCGCAACGTGGTGCCTGGAACGGGGGGCTCTTACACGTACTCCGTCCTCCTCAACGGCGTTCTGGTCGACAGCTTCACTTCCACGTCCACCACCGCGGGGCGGTTCTCCCGGGAACTCACGACCAAACTCTCCCCCGGCGGCGCCGTCCAGGTTCGCTTCCGTTACACCGCCGGTTCCGCACCAGGATTGGGGGACGGCGTCTGGCTCGACGACATCGAACTCGAGTGCGCCGAGCCCGTCGGCATGGGCGCGAGCTACGAGTTCCTCCAGGGCACCTCAATGGCGGCGCCCCACGTGACCGGTGCGGCGGGGCTGCTGTTCTCGATGAAACCGTCGGCGACGGTGACGCAGGTCCGCAGCGCGCTGCTGAACAGCGTCGACCCGATCGCCTCGCTGAGCGGCAAAACCGTCACCGGCGGCCGCCTCGACGTTGCCGACGCGCTCGGTCACCTGGTGCCTGTGGGCACCGAGACGGTGCTCCCTGAGACTGCGATCATCTCCGGCCCGGAAGGCACGACCGCCAGCACCGCGGCGAGCTTCCAGTTCGCCCGCACCGACGCCGACGTGGGGGCCTTCGAATGCCAGGTCGACTCCGGTGCCTTCTCGCCCTGTGCCAGCCCCGCCTCGTTCACGGTGGCCCCGGGCAGCCACCAGTTCCAGGTCCGGGCAAAGGTTCCGAGCGGCCTCGTCGACCCGACGCCGGCGACGCGCTCGTGGAGCGTTTCAGCGCCCCCACCGCCGCCGCTGCCTTCCTGCAAGGTCCCGAAACTCGCCGGGCTAAAGCTCCCTGCGGCGAAATGGCGCTGACCGCCGCGCATTGCACGCTCGGCAAAGTGACGAAACCGAAAGCGAAAAAAGGCAAAAAACTGCCCTCGCTGATTGTCAAATCCTCAACTCCCGATGCGAACGCGAGCACCGCCGGCGCGGTCGACCTCAAACTCGGTCCGAAGCCGAAAAAGAAGCGGAAAAAACACCGCCGCTAGCATCGGCGGCGAGATGCTGCTGCTGACGGGGGCCACTGGAAGCGTTGGATCGCGGTTGCTGCCGCTGCTGCTGGAGGGCGGCACCGACGTGCGCTGCTTGGTGCGCGAGCCGCGACGGCTGGGCGAGCGGCGGGTCGACGTGCAGATCGCCCTCGGCGACCTCGGCGAGATGTCGGACCCCTACCTGGTGCGCCAGGCGCTGCGCGGAGTCGACACCGTGGTCCACCTGGCGGCGACGATCCGCGACCAGCCGCCGCGGCGGCTGGAGGAGCTGAACGGGCTGGCGACGATCCGGTTGCTGCGGGCGGCCGAGCGCAGCGGCGTGCGGCGCTTCGTCTTCTTCAGCGCCCTCGATGCCTACGCTGCCCAGCGCACCCGCTTCTTCCGCGCCAAGTGGCTGGCCGAGCAGGCAGTGCAGTCCTCCTCGCTGGAGACGACCGTCTTCGCTCCGTCGATCGTCTACGACCACAGCGACCCCTGGATCACCCTGCTGCGGCGCTTCTCCTTCCTGCCAGTGCTGCCGGTCTCCGGCCGCGGCCGGGCGGCCTTCCAGCCGATCTGGGCCGACGACGTCGCCCGCTGCGTGACCGCCGCGCTCGGGCGCGAGGGGCAGACGCGCTACGAGTTGGCCGGGCCGGAAACGCTCACCTACGACCAGATGTCGGACCTGGTCAGCCGCGCCGCCGGCCGGCCGCGCCCGCTCGTCCACCTGCCGCTGCCGCTGGTCCGCTCCGGCCTGATCGCCCTGCGCTCCGTTTTCGGCGAGGCCGTGTTTGCAACCTGGGAGGAGGCTGAGTTGATGGAGGTCTCCATGGTCAGCGAGCGCGGGACAGCCGACGTGCAGGCGCTCGGAGTCGAGCCGAGAAGGATGAGCGATGTCCTGGAAGGTCCTGAATAGAGCACTCGCGTTGGGGGTTTTGAGTGCGACGCTGTTCGCCACGCAGGCATCGGCGATCAGCCTGGTGCCGCCGAAGCCGAACGTCTTCCTCGGCGTCAGCGATCGCGGCAGCACCGCCGAGTTCAACGAATTCGCGGCGTTCACCGCCAAGCACCCGGCGCTGCTGGAGACCTTCCACCCCTGGGGCAACAGCCTCAACGCCGCCTACGAACGCTGGCGCGAAACCGGGACGCGGCCGATCCTGGCGATCTCGACGGCCGACGATCAGACTCTGGCCGAGTTGATCACCCCGGCGCAGATCGCGCTCGGAGCGGGAGACGACTACCTGCTGCAGCTCAATGACTTCTTCTACAAACGCGGCCTGCCGGCCTACATCCGCCCGCTCGGCGAGCCCAACCGCTGCCTCAATGCCTGGTCGGCGGTCTACTGCGACGGCAGCCAGAAAGGCGGCGAGCACACCACTGGTTGGTACAAGCAGGCCTTCCGCCGGATCGCCGCGATCGTCCGCGGCGGGCAGACCCTGGAAGGAATCAACCTGACCCTGGCCGAGATCGGCCTGCCACCCCTGAACCGGACCAAAGGCCCGAACCCGGAAACCCTGCCGCCCGCACCGGTGAGCATGGTCTGGAGTCCGCTGCCGGGCGGCTCGCCGCGGGTCAAAGGCAACTTCCCCGGCAACTACTGGCCTGGCAGCCGCTGGGTCGACTGGGTCGGCACCGACTTCTACTCGCAATATCCCGTCTGGAAAGACCTCAACCGCTTCTACGCGGCCAAGCAGTGGCGCGGCAAGCCGGTCGCGGTCACCGAGTGGGCCGCACACGTCGAGGACGAACCGCGCTTCGTCAAAGACCTGATCGCCTGGGTCGTCAAGCGGCCCAGGGTGCGGATGCTCGTCTACTACGTCGGCTTCGGAGCCGGCAACCAGTACGACCTCAACCTCTATCCGCGCACGGCCAACACCCTGCGCCTGAAGATCCGCCGCGCCAACTTCCTCTCCTACGCCGACTACAACGCCGGCCTGCTGCCGGCGCTGCCGCCGAAGCCGAAGAAAACGAAACCGGCCCCGGTGCCAACGCCGACGCCCGAACCCGTGCCGACGCCGGAACCGGTCTCGGCGAAGCAACCCTAAAAAAGAGAGGCCCGGGTCTCCCCGGGCCTCTCGGAAATCACACGCCAGAAGGCGTGGGTTACATCATGCCGCCCATGTCCGGCATACCGCCGGGCATGCCGCCACCGGCGCCACCCTCTTCGGGCGGCTCGGCGATGATCGCCTCGGTAACGAGGATGTTCTTGGCGATCGAGGCCGCGTTCTCCAGTGCCGAACGCGTCACTTTGGTCGGGTCGATGACGCCGGCCTTGATCAGGTCGCCGTACTCGCCGTTGGCCGCGTTGAGGCCTTCGCCGGCCTTCAGCTCGCGGACCTTGTTGACCACGACCGAGCCCTCCTCGCCGGAGTTCTCGGCGATCTGGCGGACCGGCTCCTCGAGCGAGCGGTGGATGATCCGGGCACCGGTGACCTCGTCGGGGTCGCTGGCCAGCTTCTCCGGGTCCAACCCGGCCTGAGCGTTAAGCAGTGCCACACCGCCACCCGGGACGACGCCCTCCTCGAGCGCAGCGCGGGTCGCCTGCAGCGCGTCCTCGACGCGGTGCTTTTTCTCCTTCATCTCCGTCTCGGTGGCGGCGCCTACCTTGACCACGGCGACACCTCCGGACAGCTTCGCGAGGCGCTCCTGGAGCTTCTCGCGATCGAAGTCGGAGTCGGTGTTCTCGACCTCCTGTTTGATCTGCTTGATGCGACCCTTGATGTCGTCGGCGCTACCGCCACCGTCGATGATCGTGGTCGTGTCCTTGGAGACGACGACGCGGCGGGCCTTGCCGAGCTGAGCCAGCTGGGTGTTCTCCAGTTTCAGGCCCATCTCCTCGGTGATGACCTCGCCACCGGTGAGGATCGCGATGTCCTCGAGCATCCGCTTGCGGCGGTCGCCAAAGCCGGGGGCCTTGACGGCGACACCGGTGAAGGTACCCCGCAGCTTGTTGACAACCAGGGTCGCCAGGCACTCGCCCTCGACGTCCTCGGCGACGATCAGCAGCGGCTTGCCGCCCTGCATGACCTGCTCGAGCACCGGCAGGATGTCCCGCACGGAGCCGATTTTCTGGTTGGCAATGAGGATGTAGGGGTCCTCCAGCACTGCCTCCATGCGGTCCTGATCGGTGACCATGTACGGGGAGATGTAGCCCTTGTCGAACTGCATCCCCTCGGTGAACTCCAGCTCCATGCCGAAGGTCTGGCCCTCCTCGACGTTGACGACGCCGTCTTTGCCGACTTTCTCGATCGCGTCGGCGATGACGTTGCCGATCTCGTCGTCACCGGCGGAGATGGCTGCGACACGGGCGATCTGCTCCTTGCCGGCAACCTCCTTGGACTGCTTCTCGCGGAGGTTCTCGACGACCTCGTCGACAGCCTTCTCGATGCCACGGCGCAGCGCCAGCGGGTTGGCCCCGGCGGCGACGTTCTTGAGGCCCTGGCGGACGATGATCTGCGCCAGCAGGGTCGCCGTCGTGGTGCCGTCACCGGCAACGTCGTTGGTCGCCGTGGCGACCTCGCGGACGAGCTGGGCGCCCTGGTTCTCGAAGACATCCTCGACCTCGACCTCGCGGGCGATGGTGACTCCGTCGTTGGTGATCGTCGGCGCGCCGAACTTTTTGTCGAGCACGACGTAACGGCCTTTGGGGCCAAGGGTGACCTTGACGGCATTGGCGACGGCGTCGACGCCCGCCTGCAATGCCCCCCTGGCCTCCTCTGCGTACTTCAGCTCCTTATGAGCCATGTGTATTCAGTCCTCCTTGGTTCTTCTAAGTCCTGTGGACAGGCGGGCTAGCTGAGCTTCGCGAGAACGTCCGACTCGCGCAGCACGAGCAGGTCGTCGCCCTCGACGGTTACCTCGGTGCCTCCGTATTTGGAGTAGAGGACCTCATCGCCCTCCGCGACGTCGAGCGGGCGGCGAGTGCCGTCCTCGTTGATCGCGCCGTCGCCGACGGCGACGACCTTGCCCTTCTGCGGCTTCTCTTTGGCCGTGTCGGGGAGGACGATGCCGCTTGCGGTCGTCTCCTCCTCCTCGATCGGCTTGACGATCAGCCGGTCCCCGAGGGGCTTCAGCTTCATTCGTGAACCTCCGTTATCGGTGTGTAGTTACTGGAAAGTCGGGAAACCCCATTCCAGAGCCGTTTGCGACATTGGCTGGGGGCTTGGCACTCCACTGGCCTGAGTGCCAAGGGAAAGATAGCGAGATTGCCGCGCCGGTCGAGGCCCCACCGGCGCCGGCGGTTAGTCGCTTGCGAGCAGGCGGCAGCCCAGCAGGCGGGCGAGACCCTCGCCACCGCGTGCCATCACCCAGTTGTGGTTCCACTCGAAGGCCGGCCGCAGGGCCGGCGCCAGCAGGTTCATCCACGGCTTCGTGGTGGCGACGTTCCACTCGTAGAGGACGGCCGTGACTCCCCCCTGCTCGTAGAAGCGCCAGCGGCCGGTCCCTTCCAGCCCGCCGACCGCATGGCCCTCCAACAGATGCGGGTGCTCGACCCGCGTCGTCGTCACCTCGAACTCGACCCGGTAGGGCAGCAGGCTCTTCCAGACCATCCGGGCGACGCTGCCGACGTCGCCGCCGCCGTTGCCAGGGCGCAGTTCCACCGCCTCCTCGACCCCGCGCCACCATTGCGGCCAGCGCTCCTGGTCGTAGATCGCCTCCCAGACCGGTTGGCGTGGGGAGTCGAGCAGCCAGGTGGTCAGGAAGGCGTACTCGGCCACTAGCGTCCTGCCTCGCGACGTCCGGCCAAAAATGACCGCCCCAGATCGCCGCCATGCGGCGTCCTCAGTCGCCCAAATGGCTCTGCCATTCGGGCTCCCTGCGTCCTTGCCTGGCGCCGCCTGGACCTCGTCATTTCCTGGCCGACGTCACAAGGCAGGACGCATCAGTTGTGGTGCGGGGTCTCCCCGTTGCCGAGATGGGCGCGCGGCGGCTCGACGATCTGCGAGAAGCGGATCACCGTCACCGCGTCGTCCTCGGAGATCGAGCGGCTGTAGATCTGTTCGAGGAACTTGGTGGTCTCCTCGATGCGGCGGAACTCGGGGTTGTCGTGCTCGATGTCGCGGCGCGAGAGCTCGCTCAGCGGCTTCACCTCGACGTCGTCGATTACCGCCGTGAAGATCTTCTCTCGCGGGCTGTGGCGGAAGCCGACCGTGATCCAGACGACCTGACCGCGCTCGTACTTGCCGCTCTTGTCGCCGAGCCGGATCGTTGCCGTCTTGCGACCGCGCTTCAACTGGTCGCCGAAGACCGCCGAGTAGAAGTTGAGAACGTAGATGCCGCCCTTCATCGCGGCGAGAGTACTCGACCGGACGTCTGTCGGTGAGGACTGAAGGTTTCGCGCCTCCCGGCCGATGAGGGACGGACGATGCAAGACGCCTCGCCATTCCTGCGCAAGCTCGTGCCTGCCCTTGCCGCGGTCGCCCTGTTGCTGCTCGTGCCGACCTGGGCCAGCGCCGCCGCGGCCACCTGCGCCGGCAAGACGGCGACGATCGTCGGCACCCCCGGCAACGACACGCTCGTCGGCAAGAAGGCCAGCGACGTGATCTACGGCGGCGGTGGCGACGACCGCATCTCCGGCGGGCCCAACGGCAACGACACGATCTGCGGTGGGGCCGGCAACGACTCGCTTTCGGGCGGCCGCGGCTTCGACAAGCTCTACGGCGACGAGGGTGACGACGGGCTGTCCGGCTCGACCGGCTCCGATCGCCTCGAGGGCGGCAGCGGCGACGACCGCCTCAACGGCGCCCAGGGCAAGGACAACCTGCTCGGCGACGAGGGTGACGACTTCATGATCGGCGACAAAGGCCCCGACAACCTGCTCGGCGGCGGCGGCGACGACCACATCGACGGCAAGAAAGGCAGCGACGTCGCCGATGGCGGTGGCGGCAACGACACCTTGCGCGGCGACAAGGGCAACGATGCCCTCGACGGCGGCAGTGGCGACGACGAGGTCGACGGAGGGCCGGGCGACGAGAAAGCGGTTGACGGCGGCGCTGGCAGCGACGCCGTCTTCGGTGGCACCGGCATCGACGACGTCAGCGGTGGCGCCGGTGACGGCGACGTCGTCCGCGGCGACAGCGGCACCGACAGCCTCGACGGTGGCCCGGGCGCCCTCGACATCGTCTCCTACGCCAGCGCCACCCGCGGCGGCATCGTCGTCGACCTCGGGGCCGGTCGCTCGAAAGGCGACGGACACGACACCCTGAGCGGCTTCGAGGACGTGGTCGGCTCGCCCCAGGGAGATGACTTGGTGGGCGATGGCAGCGCCAACCGGCTCGATGGCGGCGTCGGCGACGACGACCTCAACGGAGCGGGCGGCGGCGACTCCGCCTTCGGCGGCGCCGGCAGCGACGACTGCAACAACTTCGCCGCGGAGACCTCTTGCGGGCCAGAGGAGAACCCTCCCGGCGACGGCACCCTGGTGATCCTCAACCAGGGGCTCGACGGCGCCAGCCTGGTCGTCCAGGGCGGCCCCTCCAACGACGACATCCACATCGCCTATGGCGGTGGGGGCTGGACCGTGACCGACGGCAGCGGCGTTTTCGGCGGCGACGGTTGCGGCAACGCCGGCGGCGCCGCGGCCAGTTGCCCGACGCCTGCTCCGACCGGGCTGCTGGTGATCACCGGCGGGGCCGGCGACGACAGCGTCGCGATCGACGGCGGCGTGCCCGCCAGCGTCAAGGTTCGCGCCAACGGCAACGCCGGCTCCGACGCGCTCAGCGGCGGTCCCGGCAACGACGTGCTGGAGGCGGGCGAGAACTACAACAGCCCCGACAATGGCAACGACGCTCTGACCGGCAACGGTGGCAGCGACGTCCTCTACGCCGACCCCGGCGCCGACCGCCTCTTCGGCGGTCCCGGCAACGACCTGCTCGTCTCCTCGGTGGCGGTCTGCCAGGGGCATGCCTACGACGGCGGCGCCGGTGACGACACCGTCTCCTACGGTCGCTCCAATGCCACCCTGCGGGTCGCACTCGGCGGCAGCGGTGGCCCACCTGGCTGCGGCCGACCGGACAAGGTCCTGGGGGTCAACGAGAGCCTCGAGGGCTCAGACGGCCCCGACACCCTGATCGGCGACGGTGGCGCGAACAGCTTCCTCGGCCACCTCGGCGCCGACACCTTCATCGGCAAGGCCGGCAACGACTACATCGACGCGATCGACGGCGGTCGCGACAAGCTGATCTCCTGCGGCGGCGGGGGCGACGATGTGACCAAGGATCCCGTCGATCCAGCGCCCAGTAGCTGCTGACCGGTACTTTCCTCTCTTGCGCTAAGCCATTCGTCGAAAAGACGCTGGTTGTTGCATCGAACCGCACCCAACGGGAAGCAGGGGGTCTAGAGAATGATGCAGGGCATGATCGGTCACCACTCCTCCCCCGGCGGGAAGCTTCTCCTGCTTGCGGCCTCGACCCTGGCCACGGTGCTGATCGCCGGCCTGGCGCTGACCACGAGCGCGCCTGCCGCCTCCAGCTGCCTCGGCAAGAAGGCGACGATCGTCTCCGGCGCCGCCAAAATCGTCGGCGGCAAGGCGCCGGACGTGATCGTGGTCCTGGGCGGCGGCAAGCACACCGTCAAGGGCATGGGCGGCAACGACAAGATCTGCGGCGGATCGGGCGAAGACACGATCGCCGGCGAAAAAGGTGTCGACAGCGTCGAGGGTGGTGGTGGCGTCGACACGATCACCGGTGGCAAGGGCCCAGACCGGCTCGGCGGTGGCGCCGGCGACGACTACCTCAACGGGGAGCAGGGCAGCGACGACGTCGACGGCGGCGCCGGCACCGACACCGTGCTCGGCGACAAGGGCAACGACGACCTCGGCGGTGGCTCCGGAGACGACAAACTCGACGGCGGGCCGGGCGATGAGAAGGCGATCGATGGCGGGCCGGGCAGCGACACCCTCTACGGCGGCGCCGGCACCGACAAGGTCAGCGGCGGGCCCGGCGACCGCGACATCGTCCGCGGCGATGCCGGCACCGACGCGCTCGACGGCGGCCCGGGCGCCCAGGACATCGTCTCCTACGAAAGCGCCTCCCGCGATGGCGTCCAGATCGACCTCGGCAGCGGCCAGGCCAAAGGCGACGGCCACGACACGATCGCCGGCTTCGAGGACATGGTCGGCTCGCCGCAGCCGGACACGCTGGTCGGCGACGGTGGCGCCAACCGGCTCGACGGCGGGGTCGGCGACGACAAACTCGACGGCGGCGGGGGCGGCGACGAAGCCTTCGGCGGCTCCGGCACCGATACCTGCCGTAACTTCGCGACCGAGAGCTCCTGCGGGCCCGAACAACCGCCGCCCGCGGACAACGCCTTCGCGATCCTCAACAAGGGCCTCGCTGGCGCCAGCCTCGTCGTCCAGGGCAGCCAGGGCCCCGATGAACTGCGGGTCGCCCGCAGCGGCGATAGCTGGACGGTCTCCGATAACGGTCCGGTCTTCGCCGGCGACGGTTGCGTCGCCGCGGGCAACAGCGTCGCTTGCCCCGGCAACACCCAGCTGGCGCTGATCGTGGTCACCGGCAGCGGTGGCGACGACAACATCGCGATCGACGCCAGCGTCCCCGGCAATGCCAAGGTGCGGGTCAACGGCAACGCCGGCAACGACGCGATCTCCGGCGGTCCTGGCGACGACGTGCTCGAATCGGGCGAGAACTACAACGGGCCCGACAACGGCAACGACACCTTGATCGGCAATGGCGGCAGCGACGTCCTCTACGCCGATCCCGGCGGCGACGTGCTGCAGGGAGGAGCCGGCAACGACCTGCTCGTCTCCTCCGTCGTCACCTGCCAAGGCCACACCTATGACGGTGGACCAGGCGACGACACGGTCTCCTACGCGCGCTCCAACGACGCCCTGCAGGTGACCCTCGGCGGCAGCGGCGGTCCCGGCGGCTGCGGCACCCCGGATCACGTCCTCGGCACCAACGACAGCCTCGAGGGCTCCGACGGGCCCGACGTGTTGACCGGCGACAACCAGCCCAACAGCTTCCTCGGCCACCTCGGTGCGGACACCTTCATCGGCAAGGGCGGCGACGACTTCATCGAAGCGATCGACGGGCACCGGGACAAGCGGATCGACTGCGGCGGTGGAGGCGATGAAGCCGCCACCGACGGCTCCGACCCGCACCCGATCAGCTGCTGAGCGGCCGCTAGAAGCCCTCCTCGCCGATCAGGGGGACGAAGCGGCAGGGGGCGATCACCTTGCTGGCGACCTCGCTGCCGTGGCGGTGTAGGACGGTCAGCGCCTCCTCCCTCTCGCCAGCGATCGGCACCACCATGCGGCCGCCGTCGGCGAGCTGGGAGAGCAGCGCCGGTGGCGGCGCCGGCGCGGCGGCGTGGACGGCGATCGCCTCGTACGGGGCTCGCTCGGGGACGCCGCGGCTACCGTCGCCAACGACGAGCTCGACGTTACCGATGCCCAGCGCCGCCAGAGTCCCGTCGGCGCGGCGCGAAAGGTCCTCCTGGCGCTCGACGCTGATCACCTCGGCTGCGAGTTGAGCCAGCACGCAGGCCGAGTAGCCGGAGCCGGTGCCAACCTCGAGCACCCGCTCCGGCCCCTGCAGCTCCAGCGCCTGGCAGATCGCCGCGACTATCCACGGCTGCGAGATCGTCTGCCCGGCACCAATCGGCAAGGCCGAGTCGGCGTAGGCGCGGCGGCGCAGCTGCGAAGAGACAAACTCCTCGCGCGGCACCGAACCCATCGCCCCCAGTACCCGTTCGTCGCCGATGCCGCGCCGCCGCAGCTGTCGCTCGACCATCCGCTCCCGGAGGTCGGCGAAGTCGGTCACAACTAGAAGATGTAGTTGTGGAGCTTCGGCGGGTCGAGGACGGTCACCCGGCCGCGACCGGAACGGACGACCCCGGACCGCTCGAGGTCGGCGAGGAAACGGCTGACGCTCTCCCGAGAGGTGCCCGCCAGCTGCGCCAGATCGGCCTGATTCATGCGGATCGTCACCTCGCCGCTCTCACCGCCGCGTGGCGATTCCGAGACCAGCTGGGAGAGGACGCCGGCGACCCGGCTCGGCACCGTCTGGAAGGACTGGCGCGAGATCCGCTCGTTGGCGGCGCGCAGCCGGCGCACCAGCGCTGCCACCAGCTTTACCGAGATCTCCGGGTGACGGGCCAGCAGCGCCTTGACGTCGACCGCCGGCAGCGCTAACAGCTCGCCGTCGGTGAGTGCCTCGGCGCTGGCCGAGCGCAGGTCGCCGTCGAGCATCGCCAGCTCGCCGAAGACCTCACAGGGACCGAGCGTAGCGAGCGTGATCGCGCGGCCGTCGGAGTGCTCGCGAGTGACCCGAAAGCTGCCCTCGCTGACGATGTAACAGGCATCAGAGCGGTCGCCCTCGTGGAAGACGCGGGTGCCGGCCGGGAAGGCCCGCTGGACGGCAACTCGCGAGAACCGCTCCAGCTCGTCCTCCTCGAGGTCGGCGAAGAGCGGCACGCTGCGCAGCAGCTCGACCGCGCTGCGGCTCTCCTCCTTGGTGGCCATGAACTGATTATCGCGCCGGGGGGAAGAGAATCGCCCGTCCCGGCCTTAGACAGCCATGCCAATTCACGAATGTGATGTAGATATATCTGTAGACTGGGGCCATGGCTGTAGTCGAGACGACCACGATCCGCGTCAGGAGAGACACGCAACGACGCCTTGCCGAAGAGGCGCAGAAAGCGGGAAAGAGCGTGGTTGAGGTGCTCGAGGCAGCCGTGGACCTGTTGGAGGAGCAGCGGCTTCTAGCCTCAATGGACGAGTCCTATGCAAAGCACGGGGACGAGATCCACGAGGAAATGAAGGCCTGGGATGCGCTCCCCGACGGGTGGCCTGATGACGATTGAATCGCGCGTACGACGCGGCGACGTTTTCATCGGAGGTCTCGATCCGGTGGTCGGCCACGAGCAAGCAGGGCCCCGGCCAGTGTTGGTGATCTCGATCAACCCGTTGAATGCCTCCCCGGCTGAGCTCGTCATCGCCGTTCCTCTGACGACTACCGACCGCGGCAGTGAATTGCATGTTCGCTTGGATCCCCCCGAAGGCGGCCTGGGCAGGGTGAGCTTCGCGATGCCAGAGATGGTCCGGGTGCTTTCGATGCGCCGCCTGGGACGCAAGGTAGGTCATGCTTCCCCCGACACGGTCGAAACCGTGGCAAAGCGGGTTGGCATCCTCGTCGGCCTCGGTCGCAGCCGCTGAGCGATTCGAGTCCGACTCTTGCCTGGCTCAGCGCGCCGAGGCGGTCAGTTTGCGGGGGCCGCGGCTGAAGCCGGCGCCGATCAGCGCCTCCTCGTGGCCGGAACCGATCACGGCCTCGCCATCGAGCTTCTCGACCGCGAGCTTGGCGAGATGGCCGGCGCTGACGGCGTCGGCGAGAGCCTGCATCGCCGCCTGCAGCTCCGCGCCCTCGAGCGGCTTCAGGCGGAGGATGCCGCGGCCGCCGCGCTCGACGAAGACGACCGGCTCGCCGTCGCGCAGCAGCAGATGGGAGCCCGGCGTCCGTCCCGGCCGGCGGCCGCTCTCCAGCTTCGGCCAAGGCAGCGAGGCGCCGTAGGGGTTGGCCGGGTCGGTGGCGGCGAGCAGCAGGTAGGAGCCGTCCTCGCGGGGCATCGAGCGAAGCCGCTCGACTGCGCCGGGCAGGGCGAACTGGGCGCCGCCGAGGCCCTCGACGAAGTAGCCGCGGCGCGCCGTTCCCAGCAGCTCGAGGTTGCCGAGCTCGCCGTAGAGGGTCGAGAAGCCACCGGGAACGCCCTCGGCGAGCACGGTCTCGCGGGTGACGATCCCGTAGCGCTCCAGCATCAGCTCTGCCTGGGCGCGCAGGCGCGGGCCGGCAGCGGGGGCGCCCTCGAAGAGCGGCGCGGTCAGCGACCAGCGGCCCTGGACCGCGGCTCCGGCGGCCCGGCGGCGGCCAAAACGGCGGCCGCTGCGCTCCTGTGGCGCCACCGCGCGTAGTTTCGGCGCCCGCAAGGGCGCGAAGGAGTCGCTGGTCACCTCGCCCGACCAGGCCAGGTCCCAGAGGGCGTTGTGCAGCTCCTCGGCCGAGAAATCGAGGTCGGCGAGCAGGTCGAGCCAGAAGGAGGGCCCGGCAGCGAGGCGCTCGCGGATCGCGTCGTGGATGGCGCCCTCGGCCGCCTCCAGCTTGCCGTTGGCGGGCGGCGGGCCGGCCAGCCGCACGTCCTCGCGGAAGTAGAGGGCAACGCGCCCATCACTGCGACCGAGCGCGCCGGCGCCGATCCAGACCACCTCGCCGCTGGTGCAGAGCTCGTCGAGCCAGGCAGGCGAGTAGGCGCCGAGGCGGCGTGGCAGGACTGCCGTCTCCCAGACCTTCGGCGTTATCGTTACACCCTGTAACGGGACCAGGGCCTCACGTAGGCGGTCGGGCCCGGCGCCGGCCGGGCGGTAGGCGTCGACGTTCTGCCAGCTCGGCAGGAAGCGGGCCAGCTGGCTGCGGTCGGCGGCCTCGACCTCCTTGCGCAGGCGGGCGAGGCTGGCGCGGCGGACCCGCCGCAGGACTTCGGAGTCGCACCACTCGCGCTCGGTTCCCCCCGGCAGCAGCTCACCGCGGACCAGCGCCCCTTCGCGCTCCAGCTCGCGCAGCGCCGGGGTCGGGTCGACGCCATAGCGCCCGGCCAGCTGAACGGTCGGGAAGGGCCCATGGGTGCGTGCATAGCGCCGCACCAACGCCCGCATCGCATCGGGGTGGTCCTCGAGGAAGGTCTCGGGCAGCCCCGGCGGTGGCGGCACCCCGAGCGCGTCGCGGTACAGGCCGGCGTCCTCGCCGGCGATGTAGCGCTCCTCTCCCGCCACCCGCACCTTCGCCACCCGCCGCTCAGCGACCAGCTTCTCCAGCATCGAGGCAGCCGAGTAGCCCTCGGCGACCCGTTCATCGCACTCCGCCGCGGTCAGATCGCCGAGCCCGCGCAGCACCTGCTGCAGACCATCGCGGTCTTCGGGGCGGCCGACCTCGGTCCGGTACTGCAGCTGTGCCTCGACCTCTTCCAGCGCCTCCGGGTCGATCAGCTCGCGCAGCTCCTCCTGGCCCAGCAGCTCGCGCAGCAGGTCGCGGTCGAGCGCCAGCGCCGCCGCCCGCCGCTCGGCATTCGGCGTGTCCCCCTCGTACATGTAGGTGGCGACGTAGTCGAACAGCAGCGAGGAGGCGAAGGGCGAGGCGGTCGGGGTCTCGACCTCGACCAGGCTGAGCTGGCGCGAGTGCAGCTTGCGCAGCAGCTCGGCCAGCGAGGGCAGGTCGAGGACGTCCTGCAGGCACTCGCGATAGGTCTCGAGGATGACCGGGAAGCGGGGGAAGTCGCGGGCAACTTCGAGCAGGCTCTGCGACTTCAGCCGCTGCTGCCAGAGCGGCGTGCGCTTGCCAGGGTAGGCGCGCGGGATCAAGAGCGAGCGCGAGGCGTTCTCACGGAAGCGGGCGCCGAACAAGGGCGAGCCGGAGAGCTCGCTGACGACCAGGTCCTCGAGCTCGTCGGGGTCGATCAGGACGAGGTCGGCCGGCGGCGGCTCGTCGGCATCGGGGAGGTGGATGACGATGCCGTCGTCGGACCAGATCGCGTCGGCCTCGAGGTCGCGCTCGGCGCGGATCTTGGCGGCCAGAGCGAGGCCCCAGGCGGAGTGGACGCGGCCGCCGTAGGGGGAGAGGATGCAGAGGCGCCAGTCGCCGATCTCGTCGCGGAAGCGCTCGACAACGATCGTCTCGTCGGAGGGGACGACTTTGGTCGCCTGCTGCTGCTCGCGCAGGTAGGAGACGAGGTTGCGGGCGGCGCGCGGGTCGAGGTCGTACTCGGCGGCCAGCTCCTCCGGCTCCCGTGAGACCGCCTCGCGGGCGAAGGCGCCGATCGCCTTGCCCAGCTCGGCCGGGCGGCCGATCCCGTCGCCCTTCCAGAAGGGGACGGCGCCGGGGGCGCCGGGGGCAGGGGTGACGATGACCCGGTCGCGGGTGATTTCCTCAATCCGCCAGCTGGTCGCGCCGAGCAGGAAGGTCTGGCCGGCGCGGGCCTCGTAGACCATCTCCTCGTCGAGCTCGCCGACCCGACGCCCGTCCGGCAGGTGGACGCCGTAGAGGCCGCGGTCGGGGATCGTGCCGGCGTTGGTGACGACCAGGGTGCGGGCGCCTTTGCGGCCGTGGATCGTGCCCTCGGTGCGGTCCCAGACGATCCGCGGCCGCAACTCGGCGAAGCGGTCCGACGGGTAGCGCCCGTCGAGCATGTCGAGCACGTTCTCCAGCTGCTCGCGGGAGAGCTCGTGGAAGGGGTCGGCGGCGGTGACCAGCCGCTCGATCTCGTCGACCTCCCACTCGTCGAGGGCCGCCATCGAGACCAGATGCTGGGCGAGCACGTCGAGCGGGTTGCGGGGGATCACCGTCTCCTCGATCTCCCCTTCGCGCATCCGCCGCGCCACCACGGCGCACTCGAGCAGGTCGCCGCGAAACTTGGGGAAGATGCGGCCTTTGGAGGTCTCGCCAAGCCCGTGTCCGGCACGCCCGACCCGCTGCAGGCCGCGGCTCACGGACTTCGGCGACTCGACCTGGATGACCAGATCGAGGGCCCCCATGTCGATTCCAAGCTCCAAGGAAGACGTCGCAACGAGGCACGGCAGCTGACCGGACTTCAACAACTCCTCGACAAGCGTCCTCTCCTCGTGCGACAGGGAGCCGTGGTGGGCGCGGGCGATCTCAGCAGGGGGCTCGGCAGAGCTTTCCCCCGAGTGCCCCGCGTGCTCGGTGGCGGGAAGCTCCTGCTCGTCTTCGCCGTTGGCCAGCTCGTTGATGCGCTTAGCCAAGCGCTCTGCGGCGCGGCGGTTGTTGACGAAGATGATCGTCGAGGTGTGCTCCTTGACCAGCTTGACGAGCTCCGGGTAGATCGCCGGCCAAATGCTGCGCACGTGAGCGCTGGGCTCGATTTCCGTCGGCGGCAACCCATCCTCGCTGGGGAAAGCTGGGGCTCCGGGTTCCGCCATGTCCTCGACCGGCACGACGATCTCGAGGTCGAGAGCCTTCTTGCGGCCGGCATCAACAATCCTGCACTCCCGCTTCGGCCCCACCAGGAACTGAGCAATCCGCTCCAAAGGCCGCTGCGTAGCCGAAAGCCCGATCCTCTGGATATCTCCCTGTGCCAGATGCTCAAGCCGCTCCAACGTCAGGGCCAAGTGCGACCCCCGCTTCGACTGCGCCACCGCATGAATCTCGTCGACGATCACCGCCTCGACCGTGCCGAGGATGCTCCGCACCTGAGAGGAGAGCATCAGGTACAGCGACTCCGGCGTCGTGATGAGGATGTCGGGCGGGTTTTTCTGCATCGCCCGCCGCTCCGACTGCGGCGTGTCGCCGGTCCGCAGGCCAACGGAGATGTCGGCGCCGATCCCGCGCAGCGGCGCCCGTAGGTTGCGCTCGATGTCGTAGGAGAGCGCTTTCAGCGGCGAGATATAGACCAGGCGCACGCCCTCGCCACGCGCCGGCTCACGCGCCAGCCTGTCGATTCCCCAAAGGAATGCGGCCAGCGTCTTGCCGGAGCCGGTGGGAGCGCAGATCAGGGCGTTGTCGCCGGCTGCGATCGCCTCCCAGCCACCCGTCTGAGCCGGCGTCGGCCCCTCGAAGGAGGCCTCAAACCAGCGCCTGACCGGATCGCTGAACGGCGCCAGCGGGTCGGACTTGGTGCTCTTGTTCGCGTCGGTGGTCAACCCACCGATCTTACGCAGCGGCTAGTTCGGGGTGCCGCCGGCGAACTTCACGTACTCGTACCAGGCCTTCTTCGGCTTGAAGCCCTCGCCGAAAAGGCCGGAGCCATCGCAGAAGTTGCAGGTGCCGTCCTGGTCGTCGACCGAGAACCAGTAGAGGCGCTTGATCTTCCATTTCGCCTGGTTGCGCTCCAGCAGCGAGAAGGCGCCACGTAGCTGTTCGGCCTGTCCCTTGACGCCCTTGGCGTAGCTGTTGCCGTCGGTCGGTGGTTTCGAGCTCCAACCAAGCTCGGTGATCCAGAGACCCTTGCTGGCATCGTGGTTGGATTTGAGGACCGTCCGCAGCGCTTCTATGTTGGAAATCAGCCCGCTATAGCGGCCGGTGTAGGGGTGCAGGGCGACGCCATTGAACTTCCCCTTCAGACCCGGCACTTTTTTGTACATCTGTTCGAGGAAGTCGGTGGCGAAGAAGGCGCGGGGCGGTTTGTAATTGTGGATCGCCTCGATCGGCCGCGAGTAGAGACCAGCCAGGATCACCTGAGCGGCTGGGTCAACGGCTTTGACCGCCGCATAAGAGAGCTTCACCAGCTTCCCGTACTCGACCGGGTTCGGGCGGGCGACAAAGTACTTGAAGTTGGGCTCGTTCCAGATCTGCCAGGCGCGGACCGGGCGCGGCGGGATGCCCGGGTTCGCTGCCCAGAAGACCCCGTTGGGGCCGTAGCGAGCGATGGCGGCTCCCAGCAGGCTCTTCCAGGCTCCGGCAGCACTGCCGGAGATCGGCAAGTGGCCAGGGGCTTTGAGCTGGCCGCCGGTGCCGGGAACGGGGAGTTCCTGGATCGCCCAGGCCGGAGCGCCCGTGATGAAGGGCAGCACATCGAGCCCGGCCCTTGAGGCCGCTCCGATCAAGGCGTCCGGGCCTGCCCAGTCCAGGGCGCCGCCACGGCTAGGCTGCACATGGGCCCAGCCGACCGGGATGCGGACGCTTTCGACACCACCGCGGGCGAGGCGCTGAAACTGTTCATCGCTCGGGATCGCCTGCGGGACGATGCCCCAGAACTTGGCCGGAGCGGCGGCCGCGGTCGAAGCGACACAGCCGAGCGCAGCAGCAACGAGAAGGGCAGCAAAGCAGGCGCGAACGGTCCTCATAGCTTCCTCTCTCTCGACATCGAGCTAGCCCACCTTGGGCGAAACGGCCGCATCCGGGTCGCCACCGCGCTGCCGGCGCTGCCTGGCTACGACCACACCGATCGAGATCGCCGCCAACGCGGCAATCGCGATCAGGATCGGAACCAGGGGCGAAGAAGAAGATTGGTCGTCCGGCTGGGTGGTGCTCACGGGCTGGCCTGAGTGCACCGAGCCACTCTGCTGGGATCCGGTCGAGGCCTTGCCTTGATCGCCCTGGCGGGCCTCGCCGCTGCCACCCGTGCTTGGATTGTCGTTCGCACCCGTCGATGGACTGCCTGCAGAAGACCCACCAGAATCACCCGAGCCGCCGGAACCGCCTGGTGCGGTCGAGCCGCCGGTATCGGTATTCGAGCTGTGCGCCGGGGTTCCATCTTCATTGTGGGTCGCCGTCTTCTTGCCCGGCACCGTAGGTGGGGCTTCGCCGTAAATCACGCCGGCACCATCGGCCTGAACGAGAACTGGAAACGAGACCAATGCCAGCAGAGCAAGCACTGACGAGAGCGCGACGAGAAGTGGGCCCGAGCTACGGGCAGGCTGGTGGCGGCTTCCAAGCATGGCGCGGAAGGTTAGAGGAAACAACGGCGCTGATCGCTCCGGCCGTGCTGATCGTGGCCCTGGGCCTCTACGAAGGCGGTTTTGGTCTGGGATCTCGCCACATTGCCGGACTGGCCGTGTGGATGATCGTGGTGGCCCTGCTCGCCCTGGGAGGCGCCTCCCGGGCGCAGATTGGACGCCCGTTCTACTGGACGAGTGGGCTGATCGGCGTTTTTGCGCTGTGGTCTGCAATCTCATCTCTCTGGTCGGGGTCTATCGAGCTGAGCGTCATCGAGGCAGATCGCGTCTTGGTCTACCTCGGAATCTTCCTAGCCGCGTTCCTGGTCGCCCAAACCGACCAAAGGCGCAAACGTTTCGCTGAAGGCATCGCAATTTCGCTCACCCTGGTCGCCCTGCTTGGGCTGGCCACCCGCCTCCTCCCTGACCTGATCGAAGTCGGCAACGGCCTCGGTGCGGGGGCCCGGATGCGCTATCCGCTCGGGTACTGGAATGCCAACGGTCTCGCCTTCGGGGTCGCGGCGGCGATGCTGCTCTGGCTCAGCCGGCGCTCCAGCATGGCCTGGCTGCGCTGGCTCGCCCTCGCCTCGCTGCCGGCCGTCCTGCTCGCCCTCTACTTCACCTTCTCGCGCGGAGGCCTGCTGGCGCTGCTGGTCGCCTGCGGCTGCCTGATCGCCCTCTCGCGCGACCGCCTCTGGCTGCTGGCGACGCTGGCGATCGGCTCCCTCGGGGCACTGCCGGCGCTGCTCGCCGTCCAGGCCCGCAACAGCCTCAGCGACAACCTCAACGAAGCGGCCACGACCGACCAGGGGCACGAAGTCCTGCTGATCCTGTTCGCCGGGATCGCCCTGGCACTGCTGTTGTTCGCGGGGCTGCGACTACTCGAGGGACGGCAGGGGCGCTTCACCGGGCGGGCGGTAGCGATCTCCCGCGATCCGCGGGCGCTGAAGGCCGTCGCCCTGGTCGGGGCGCTGCTGGCGCTGGGGGCCGCTGTTGCGGTCGGCGGCCGCGCCTGGGACCAGTTCTCCCGCTCCGATATCGAGTTCCCCAGCAGCCCCCAGCACCACTTCGGCGACCTCAGTGGGGCCGGTCGCCACGACTTCTGGCGGGTCGCGGTCGACGCCTTCGGCGAAAAGCCGATCGCCGGGCACGGCGCCGGCACCTACGAGTTCTCCTGGCAGCAGCTGCGCTCGACCCCCCAGCCTAACCACACCGCCCACTCGCTCTACCTGGAAGCGTTCGCCGAGCTGGGTGTGATCGGCGGCGTGCTGGTGTTGGGCCTGATCGGGACGCTACTCTGGACCGGATTTGCCGCCTGGCGCGAGGCCGGCGGAGCCCGGCGCGAAACCCACGCGGTGCTGCTGGCGGCGATGCTCGCCTTCGCGATCGGCGCCGCCTTCGACTGGTTCTGGGAATTCCCCCTGCTCGGCGGAATCCTCTTCCTCTGCGGCGGCGCCCTGGCCGCTGCCCGCTGCTCGCAGCTCGCCCAGGCACGCGACGAGAGGGGACAGGAGCGGCGCTTCGGTCTGGCGATCGCCGGTCTGGCGATCGCCTGGGTGACGGCGCTCGGCCTGATCGGGCCGCTGTTGGTCGATCACGAGCTGCGCTCTAGCCGTGAGGCCGCTGAACGAGGGAACTTCGCCGTGGCCGTCGACGACGCCGAGAGCGCTCGCTCAATCGAGCCCTGGGCTGCCTCCCCCTACCAGGAGCTGGGGCTGATCGCCCAAGCGCAGAGCGAATATCCGCGCGCCTCGGAACTGATGTCGGAGGCGATCAAGCGCGAGGACCGCAACTGGCAGCTCTATTACCTCCGCGCCAGGGTTGAAGAAGAAGCGGGCAACGAGGAGGCCGCGCGCGCCGACCTTGCCAAGGCCCGCGAGCTGAACCCGCTGGCCCCCGAGCTGCAGACCGAAGCCGAATGAGCCAGAAAGCCGATCGAGCCGCCTCGACCTCCGCCGTCCCGAGCGCCAAACCGCAGATGGCTCCAAGCCCACGACGGCGCCAGTCGGGGTCGAACGGGGCCGAGGAGTCGCGCCACCGCGGCGCCTTGCTGCGCCGCCTGCTGGCGATGGGCGACTGGGCCGCGCTTCTGGGCACGCTATGCGCGGTCACCGCCACCACCTCGACCACCGACGTGGCGACGCTGTTCTGGGCGGTCCTTTTCAGCCCCGCCTGGATCCTGGTGATCAAGCTGCACGGGCTCTACGACAACGACCACCGCCGGATCCGCCACAGCACCCTCGACGAGCTGCCATCACTGGTCTCGGCCAGCGCCCTCGGCACCCTCGGCCTCGACGGCCTGCTGGCGCTGAGCCCGGTCGGGCCGCTATCCCCGACCAGCGCGATCGCACTGGGGATCGGAACCCTGTTCGGAAGCTTCGTCCTGCGCGGCACCTTGCGCTTCCTCTGGCACCGGCTGACCGGGGTGGCAATCGGGATCGCGATCGGTCCCGCGACGATCGTCGACATGGTCGCGCGCCGGATCTCGACCCATCCCGAGGCCCGCCTTGCCCTGGTCGGCTACCTCTCCACCGGCGACGACGCCTCGGCCGAGCTGCCGCGGCTGGGCACGCCGGCGGAAATCTCTCGGGTCGCCCGTGAGCAGAAGATCGAGCGGGTGGTGGTGACCGAACAGGAGATGAGCGAGCACGACGCCGAGCAGTTAATCGAGGAGTGCAAGGCCGAGGGCCTCGCACTCACCTTCCTCCCCCAGCACTACGGCCTGCTCGGCCCGGGAATCGAGCTCAACCGGCTGGCCGAGCTGCCGGTGCTCGACTTCCGCTTCTCCGACCCCTCGCGCTCGACCGTGGCGCTGAAGCGGACGATGGACCTGATCGCCTCCGGCTTCCTCCTCGTCCTGCTGTCGCCGCTGCTGCTTGCAACCTCGCTGCTGATCTTCGCCGACTCCGGCTCCCCGGTCTTCTTCCGCCAGCGCCGCGCCGGCAAGGACGGCAAGCCGTTCACGATGCTGAAGTTCCGCACCATGGTCGCCGATGCCGAGGAGCGGCTGGGAGAGTTGGTCGACCTCGCCAAACTCAAGGAGCCGGCTTTCAAGATCCACGACGATCCGCGGGTGACCAGGGCCGGCCGCTTCCTGCGACGAGCCAGCATCGACGAGCTGCCTCAGCTGATCAACGTGCTGCGCGGCGACATGTCGCTGGTCGGACCGCGGCCGGAGGAGGAGAGCGTCGTCGCCCTCTACGACGAGCGCCAGCGGGCGCGGCTGGCGATCAAGCCCGGCCTGACCGGGCCGATGCAGGTCTACGGCCGCAGCGACCTCACCTTCGAGGAGCGACTGGCGATCGAGCGCGACTATCTCGACAACCTCTCGATCGCCGGCGACCTGGCGATCCTGATGCGCACGCCGCGGGCGGTCATCCGCGGCGAAGGCGCCCACTGACAGCTGCGAGATGACCCCGCCCGAGCTCGAGGTGGCGATCGTCAGCCACGGTGCCGAGGCGCTGCTACGGCGCTGTCTGCTCTCGCTGCAAGACAACCCGGCGGGCGTGCCGACCCGGGTCACCGTGGTCGACAGCGGCAGCCTCGACGCGACCCCCGACATGGTCGAGCGCGAGTTTCCCGAAGTGCGGCTGCTGCGGCGCGGCAACATCGGCTTCTCCGCCGCCAATAACCTCATCCTGCGCGAGAGCGGGGCGGCGGCGGTGCTACTGCTCAATCCCGACACCGAGGTCCACGCCGGCGCCCTCGACACGGCACTGGCGCGGCTGCGCTCGCAACCGCGGATCGGCATGGTCGGGATCAAGTTGGTAACCGAGAGCGGCGAACTGGACCACGCCTGCAAGCGCTCCTTCCCGACCCCGCTCAGCGCCCTCGCCCACTTCACCGGGATCGGCCGCGACGACGGCGCCTCGGGCCCCCTCAGCCAGTACCGGGCGACCCACCTTGGCGACAACGAGCCGGGCAAGGTCGACGCGGTCAACGGGGCCTTCATGCTCTGCCGGGCCGAGGCAGTGCGCGAGGTCGGCCTGCTCGACGAGGGCTACTGGCTCTACATGGAGGACCTCGACTGGTGCCACCGCTTCTGGGACGCCGGCTGGGAGGTCTTCTACGAGCCGGCCGGCGTCGCCCTCCACGTCAAGGGCGGATCCAGTGGCGCTCGCCGCCGCCCCAAACAGGAGATCGCCTTCCACCGCGGCATGGCCCGCTTCTACCGCCGCTTCGACGCCCCCGAGCACAACCCACTCCTGAACCTCGCCGTCTACGCCGGCATCGCCGCCAAGCTCGCCACCAGCCTCGCCATCACCGCCACCAAACGAAGCTAAGCCCGCTCGGCCACGACGATGTCCTGCATGCTCGGCGCCCCCGGCGCGTTCGCCCAGCTGCCGAGGTGCAGTGGCTCGCGGACGCGGAGTCCAGCCTCGGCCAAGAGCTCGCGCAGGACCTCGGTACGGAAGGCGATCGCCTCCTCGGGCTGGCGCGGGTCGGTCGTGCGACCGCCCTCGACCGGGTGGCGGAAATCGAAGTCGGCTCGGCCCGCCTCGACCTCCGCTTCGGCCTCCGGGGTGAGCAGGAAGAAGGTCAGCAGACAGGCGCCGCCCGGGCGCAGGACCCGGGCGGTCTCCGCGAGGTAGTGGCGGGTCTCGTCGCGCTGCAGGTGGGTGAAGAGCGAAGTGGCGAAAGCGAAGTCGAAGCTGCCGTCGTCGTAGGGGAAGCGGAACTCGCTGCCGGCGACGTCGCCGAACGGGTTGTACTTGGCGTTGTAGATCGGCGCCCAGGTGAAGGCGAAGCTTGGGTGGCGCGGGGTAATGTTGCGGCTACACCAGCGCACCATCTCGCGGCCTACGTCGAAGCCGGCGTAGGAACCGCTGTCGAGGTAGCCGGTCAGCGGCAGCGCCATGCGGCCGATCCCGCAACCGATGTCGAGCACCCGGTCGCCGGGCCGGAGGCCGCCGAGCTCGGTGAAGTGGCCGAGGAACTCGCGCCCGGTCGCCTCGAAGTCGCCGCCGCCGACGAAGGAGAGGCGGCGCGGCGGCAGCGGCCGCTCGCCGCGGCGACGTCGCAATAGGTCCCCAGGGCCGTAGCGCAGCCGCCGTGCCAACGCCTTCGCCAGGTAGATCGCCTTCGCCCGCATCGCGGTCACGAGACCCGCTGCAAAAAGCCGCCCGGGTGGCAAGTGAGCCCGTACAGCTCCAACTCCCGGCGCTGCTGGAAGCCAGATCCTGCCTCGGCCGCCAACCAGTCGCCCACCGCGGGCAGCACCCCGCGCGGCCAACTTGGCTCGATCCGCATCTCCTCGACATCGACGCAGCCATCCTCGACGATGAAGAAGCCGCCGGGCGGGATAAAGCTGGAGAAGCCGACCAGGGCCGCGTAGGTGGTGTCGTACACGTGGGCAGAGTCCTCGATCACCAGGCAGCGCTCGCCCGGGCGTACCAGCTCTCCCACCTTGGCCGGCAGCGCCGGGTCGAGCACGTCGCCACCGAGCAGATCAATCTGACCGAGGCTGCCGGGGTGGTGGTGGCTGTCGAGGGTCTCGCGCGCGCGCTCGATCTCGAGGTCGACGGCGATCACATGCGGGTCGGAGACGCGACCGTAGGCGGCCAGCGCGTTGAGCCGGTCGCGGAACCACAGGGCGCTACCGCCAAATTGACTGCCGAGCTCGATCACCACCTGCGGCGCCGCCAACCAGAGCAGGTGCTCGTAAACCCGCAGATCCTCGGGGAACTTCGAGATCGGCACCCCGGCGTAGGTGTCCTGGGTGTGTTGCTCGGCCCGCACGCGCCAGTAGTCGGCGACCGAGCCCGTGAACGGGGACGGCACCGGCGGGGGCAGCTCGCGGTCGCTCACGCGCGCATCCTCGCGCCTAAGCGGCCCGGCCGGCCGCGACGGCGCGATGGGCGCCGACGAACTGCTCGTTCTGCCCCGGCGAGGTCGCCAGCACCTCGAGCTCATCGAAGCCGGCCACCGCCATCGCCTGCAGCATCGCGGCGCGGTTGGGGATTAGGCTGAGGACGCCGGAGAAGGAGGCGGTGACATTGCCCTCGTCCTCCTGCCAGTCGGCCGGCTCCAGGTAAGACACCCAGTGGGCCTCACTGCGCAGGAACTCGCCGGCGACCCCCCATCCGTGCTCGATCGGCTCGTTCAGCTCAGTCAGCTGCGACTCGACTAGGACGTGGCCGCGGCAGAGACGGCGGGAAACACGCAGCGCCCCGACCGGGTCCTCAAGATGGTAGATCAGCCCCAGCATCAGGACGATGTCGAATTCGCCGATCTCCGGCACGTCGTGGACGCCGGCGCGGATGAAGCTGAGCCGATCGGAGGAGATCCCGAAATGGTCGCGGACCAGCTCGGCACGGCGGATATTGACCTCACGAACGTCGACGCCGACGACCCTGCTCGCCCCCCACTCAAGCAGCTTGTGGCCGAACCAGCCCTCACAGCAGCCGAGGTCGACCACCGTCGCCTCCGGGTTCTCGGCCAGCCAGCGCCGGCAGGTCGGCTCGATGATCTCGAGGCGGGTGCGGTGGACATCGGCCAGTTCACTTCCTGGACTCGGCGCTACGACCCGCTCGGCGAGCTGCCACGGGTACATCCACGGCGGGTCCGACTCGAGCTCGGCTCGTAGGGCAGCGTCGATCTTGATGCTCTTGGGTTCCACGGCGCTAGAAAGGCAAGCTGTCGACAACCTCGGCCAGCTTAGGTGCCGCCTTGTCGCGCTCGCTGAGCATGGGATCGGGGATCTGCCAGTCGACCCCGACATCGGGGTCGTCCCAGGCGATACCGGCCTCGGTCGCCGGGTCATAGATGCTGGAGAGCAGATAGGCGAAGTCGGCGACCTCGCTGAGCACCGCGAAGCCGTGACCGAAGCCGACCGGGACGTAGAGCTGGCGGTGGCGCTCGTCGTCGAGCAGGTGTGCCTCCCACTGGCCGAAGGTCGGCGAGCCGCGGCGCAGGTCGACGGCGACGTCGAGGACGGAGCCGCGCGAGCAGCGCACCAGCTTCGCCTGGCCCGGCGAAGTCTGGAAGTGGATCCCACGCAGGGTCCCCTGTGAGGAGCGCGAGTGGTTGTGCTGAACGAACTCGCCGGCGAGCCCGAGCTCGGCCCAGGCGTCGCGGCTAAAGGTCTCGACCATGAAGCCGCGCTCGTCGCCGTGGACCTCCGGCTCCAGCAGGATGACCCCCTCCAGCTTCGTCTGCAGTCGCCGGGGCATCAGCCGAGGCTCTTCCCGTATTGCTTTTCGTAGTACTCGCGGTACTCGCCGGAGCGGATCGAGCCCCACCACTCCTCGTTGTCGCGGTACCAGGCGACGGTCTTCTCGAGGCCCTCGGCGAAGTGGACCTGGGCCTCCCAGCCGAGCTCGTCGCGCAGCTTGTCGGAGGCGAGCGAGTAGCGGCGGTCGTGGCCGGGGCGGTCCTTGACGTACTCGATCAGCGACTCGTCGCCGCCGCTCAGCTCGATCACCCGCTTCACCACCTCGATGTTCTCGCACTCGTCGGGACCGCCGACGTTGTAGGCCTCGCCGGGGCGGCCGTTCATCAGCACCGTGTGGATGCCGCGGCAGAAGTCCTCGACGTAGAGCCAGTTGCGGACCTGCTTGCCGTCGCCATAGATCGGCAGCGAGTCGCCGTGGATCGCGTTGAGGACCATCAGCGGGATCAGCTTCTCCGGGTACTGGCGCGGGCCGTAGTTGTTGGAGCCGCGCACGATCGAGGCCTCGATGCCGTAGGTGTGGACGTGGGCGGAGACGAGCAGGTCGCCGGCCGCCTTGGTCGCCGAGTAGGGCGAGGAGGGGTCGAGCGGCGAGGTCTCGGTGAAGGAGCCGGAGTCGATCGAGCCGTAGACCTCGTCGGTGGAGACCTGCAGGTAGCGGCCGATGCCGAGCTCGCGGGCGGCGTCGAGCAGGGTGCCGGTGCCGATCACGTGGGTGCGGGCGAAGGCGTCCTGGTCGTCGATCGAGCGGTCG
>DASYLY010000090.1:0-31654 GCA_036009365.1 Solirubrobacterales bacterium | reverse complement strand
CACCGGCAAGGCCGAGTAGCCGTCAGGGGAGAACGGCGTCGGGTCGAAGGTGACGAAGACGGTTGCCCCGACCAGCAGCAGCGGAGCCGTCTCGCCGAGCGCCCGTGAGACGGCGAGGATGACGCCGGTCGCGATCCCGGGGATCGAGGCGGGCAGGACCTGGGTGCGGATCGTCTGCCACTTCGTCGCGCCGAGCGCCAGCGAGCCCTGGCGGATCGAGTCGGGAACAGCGCGGATCGCCTCGCGGGCGGCGATGATCACCATCGGCAACACCAGCAACGCCAGGGTCAGCGAGCCGGCGGCGAGGATGAAGCCAAGGTCGAGCGGGCCGCGAACGATGAAGGCGAGGCCGAGGATGCCGTAGATGATCGAGGGCACGGCGGCGAGGTTCTGGATGTTGACCTCGACCAGGGTGTTCCACCAGCGCGACTTGTCGGCGTACTCCTCGAGGTAGAGGGCGGCGCCGATCCCGACCGGGACGACGAAGAGGATCACCCCGGCGATCAGCTGCAGCGAGCCGATGATCGCCGGCCGGTAGCCGGCTTTATCGGGGAAGGCGGTCGAGGGCGGGTTGGTGAAGAGGTCCATGCTGAGAGCGGAGGAGCCTTTGGCGAAGGCCTGGATCAGGAGAGCGATCAGGCCCGCCAGGGCGATCGCGACCGCGAGCAGCAGCAGTGCCGCGAAGACGGTGTTGCGGATCACGTCGCCGCGCGGCTGGTTGCGCAGCATCGCCTGCGTCGTCGCCCGGGCCCCGGCCACGGCGAGCCGGTTGCGCGGGGCATCGGCGCCGACGCCCGTCACTCGTAGACCTCGCGGTACTTGCGGACCAGGCGGATGCTGATCACATTCATGACCAGGGTCATCACGAACAGCACGGCGCCGACCGCGAAGACCGATTTGTAGTCGACCGACCCGGTCGAGATGTCGCCGGTGGCGGTGGTCGCGATGTAGGCGGTCATCGCCTGGACCGACTCGACCGGGTTGAAGGTGAACTGGGGCGTGGAACCGGCGGCGAGGACGACGATCATCGTCTCCCCCACGGCCCGCGAGATCCCGAGGACGATCGAGGCGACGATCCCGGAGAGCGCCGCCGGGAAGATCACCCGCAGCGCCACCTTGGCTTTGGTCGCGCCGAGCGCGTAGGCACCCTCCTGCAGGCCGCGGGGAACCGCTGACATCGCGTCCTCGGAGATCGAGGCGATGATCGGAACGATCATCAGGCCGATGCCGAGCCCCGCCGCCAGCGCCATGAACGGCTTGCCTTCGGCACCGCCGAGGAAGTCCCCAGGCCAGAGCGGCACGATGATCTCCGGCAGGATGAAGCTGACCGCGAAGAAGCCGATCGCCACGGTGGGGATGCCGGCGAGGACCTCCAGCGCCGGCTTCACCGTCTTGCGCACTCGCGGCGAGGCGTACTGGCTGAGATAGATCGCCGCTCCGAGCCCGATCGGGATCGCGAACAGCATCGCCCAGAGGGTGACGTTGAGGGTGCCGGCGACGACTCCCAGCACGCCAAAGCTGGGCGGCTCGAACTGGGGAGTCCAGTCGATCCCGAAGAAGAACTCGTCGGCCGGGACGATTTCGAAGAAACCGACGGTCGGACCGAGCAGCGAGATCACGATCGCCGTAGTGGTGAGGACGGAGAGGACGGCGCAGAGCGCCAGCACCCACTGGATCGCCTTCTCGCCGTAGCGCTTGCTCGACGCCTGGAGCCGGCGGGGTGGTCCCCCCGCCGGCTCCGTCGTCGTCGTACCTCCTGAGCTCATTCGAGAGCCGTCTGACCTCTAGGCGCCGATTTTCGCGGCAGCCGCTTCGGACTCTTCGAGCTGCGCCTCCGTCAGCGGCACGAACCCGAGCGACTCGGCCACCGAGTTGACGTTTTCGAGGTAGAAGGAGATGAATGCCTTTACCTCGGGCTTCGCCAGGGCCTGCTCGCTCGGGTACATGAACAGCGGTCGGCTCAGCGGCGCGTAGGAGCCGTCCTGAGCGGTTTCGACCGACGGCAGCACGCAGCCTTTGCCGTTGTCGACTTCCAGCGCTTTGAGGCTGCCTTCGTTCTCCTGGTAGAAGGAGAAACCGGCGTAGCCCATGCCGCCGGGCGAGCCCTCGACACCTTTGACGGTGGCGTTGTCGTCCTCGCCGACGTTGTTGTAGTCCTTGCGGGTCGCGCCCTCCTCACCGTTGATCGATTCGGTGAAGTAGTCGAAGGTGCCGGAGTCGGTGCCCGGTCCGAACAGGGCGAGCTCCTCGTCGAAGTCCTCTTCCAGACCCGGAATGTCGTTCCAGTTGGAGATGTCCGAGTCGGGACCCCAGACCGCGGCCAACTGGTCGACCGTCAGGCAGGCGACCGGGTTCTCATTGTTGATCATCACGGTCAGTGCGTCGGTGGCGACGTGGACCTCCTCGTAGCCGACCCCATCTTTCTTGCAAGCCGCAACCTCTTCAGGCTCGATTGCCCGCGAAGCGTCGCTGAGGTCGGTCTCCCCGGCGCAGAATTTTTCGAAGCCGCCGCCGGTGCCGGAGGTGCCAACCGTTACCCGGACACCCGAGTTCTCGGCCATGAACTGCTCGGCGACCGCTTCGGTCAAGGGGGCCACGGTGCTTGATCCGTCGATCCGGATCGAGCCCGACAGGTCTGCGCCTCCGCTGCTGCCGGTGGAACTGTCGCTTCCGCACGCTGCCACGCCTACCGCGAGGACCGCCGCGGAAACGATGGCCGTAAGCCACTTAGAGCTAGTCACTCTGTCTCCTCTGGTTCGTTCACTGAGAATTCCGGCCAGGAGGCCGATCCACGGGGACCCTCGCAGCGGCCCCAGGGCAGCTTGTTACGTCGCTGTAGCGCGGATGTGAAAAAGATGTAAAAGCCGAGACGCCGAAGGGCCCGGTCTCGACTCAGCCATCGGGGGAGAAGCGGTAGCCGATGCCGTTGTGGGTGTGGATCAGGCGCATCTCCGGCAGCGCCTCGCCGAGCTTTGCCCGTAGACGGCTGACGTAGACGTCGACCGAGCGATCGTCCGAGCGGGGGCGGCTGCCCCAAACCTCTGTGTAGAGCTCATCCCGGGTCATGATCCGTTGCGGGCGAGAGGCGAAGGTGACGAGCAACTGCAGCTCGCGCATCGTCAGGCTCAGCGGCCGGCCGTCGACCAGTGCCGCGTGCTCCTCAGGGCGAATTTCCAATGCCGCCATCGTCGCCGAGCATCACCGCCAGACGCGGCAACCGCGTTACACGGCAGTGAAGCTGGTGTGAACTGGCTGTGAAACCGGCGCGGGCTCGGCGGTGGCCGACTCGACTGCCGGCGGCGGCTCGGCCAGCAGCGACTCGGGGTCGAAGCGGTAGCCGACGCCGAAGTGAGTGTGGATATAGCTCCAGCCCGGCGAGCGCTTCTCGAGCTTTTGCCGCAGCTTGCGAATGAAGACGTCGACCGAGCGATCGCCGTGGGCCATCGCGTATCCCCAGACTCGCTGGTAGATGGTCTCGCGCTCCAGCACTTGTCCTTTCGCCTCGGCGAGCAACTGCAGTAGCTCGAACTCACGTCGGGTCAGGTCGAGACTCTGCCCGGCGACGAAGGCCTGGAATTGGTCGGGACGGACCTCCATCTCACCCGCCGTCAGCGGACCGGCTTCCGCTTCGGGACGGTTGCGCCGGTGGCGACGTGAGACCGCTTCCACCCGCGCCATCGCCTCCTCGGGATGACAGGGCTTGGTGATCCAGTCGTCGACGCCGAGGCGCAGAGCGCGCACCCGCTGGGCGACGGTGGAGCGGCCGGTGCAGACGACGACGCCGAGGTCGGGCAGCATTCCGCAGACGCGCTCGAGATAGGCCCAGCCTTCGTCTCCCAGCACCGCCGGGTCGAGCAGCAGGGCGTTCAACTTCATCGCCACCAGATCCTCCAGCGGGATGGGACCGGTGCCTTGGCGCAGCTGCCAGCCGGCAGCCTCAGTGCGCTTGGCGAGGACGGTGACGAAACCGCTGTCGCTATCGATTACCGCGAGCCTGATGGCGGGATTGTATGCACGGAGACGGCGACAGCCGCTGAGAATCCCCTGCTTTCACAGGATTTTCACAGGTCGAATGGCCGTAATTGCGGGAAGGCCGACGCCTCCGGGAGGCGGTGCGCTAGATTCCCGCCCGTGAAGCGCACCGCCTCAGCCCTGCTTTCGATCTGGGCCCTGATGCTGGTCGCGGCCCCGGCCGCCTTGGCAGAGAACGGGGTCGGCCTCGCCGGGCCCACCACCGACAAGACGGTGACCTTCTTCTGCTTCGGAGTGATCTTCTTCTTCGCCGCCCTGGTGATCGTGATGTCACTGGTCCAGGGCCGGCTGGAGAAGCGCAAGGATCGGCGTCGCGCCGATCTCAAGCGGCTCGGCTGAGTTAGGCCCCTGCAGGGCGCGGGGGCGGTCAGTGGGACCCCTCACTCGCACCTCGTCGGCGAAGCGGCAGTAGCTAACGCCTCTTTCCGCTCCGCTCCTCCCGCTCATACGTTCGGGGACCCACCGACCGCCCCCGCGCCCCGGAGCGCCTGATTCGCTGCAGCTCGAGATCGGCGCGCGCTGAAGCTTTCAAGCTGGAGATACAAGCTGGGAACTGGTGGTGGTGTGCGAGGCGCGGGGAGGGGTGGGTGCCCCCTCGAACGTATGAGCGGGAGGAGCTGAGCCGCTTGAGGCGTCAGCAGCTTCGTCTCGATCGACGAGGTGCGAGTGAGAGGGGGCATCCACCCCTCCCCGCGCCCAGATCACGACAACTTGAACCCGCTCAGCAACCGTTTCTCCGACTCCCCCTCGATCTTTGCCACCACTTCGACCTTGCCCTCCAATGGGGTGTCGCGGATCTTCGTCGCGAGCAGGTCATCGACTTGGAAGATGCCGGCCGAGTTGTTGAGCTCGATCGCGATCCGCACCGGGCGTTCCTCGCCGGCCTCGATCCGCACCTCGTCGACGGCGGCGGCGGAGATCGAGTGGATCCCTTCCTGGCCGGCCTCGATCGGGATCCGGGTGCGGCCCTGGGCCATATCGAGGGCATCGGCAACGCGGACTACGCCAGCCTCAATCGTGTACGGCTCGCCGCGGCGCCGGTGGCCGATGATCGCGTGCAGGATCTCCGCCGCGATCACGGTCCGGGCCGGCTCGCGGTAGCAGTCGGCGAGCAGGCGGTCGAGCGCCCCCTCGGCGAGGAAGAGGCTGTACTCCTCATGGTCGGCGCGGTGGATCGACATGCCGACGTCGTGCAGGAGGGCGCCGCCGGCGACGACGACTTCGGCGTCGCGGGGAGTCATCCCGTGGTCGCTGACAACCGACGGCTCGACGCCGGCCTTGACCAGAAGCCGCAACAGCCGCAGCGAGATGTTGAGGACGATCTGCATGTGGACCCAGGAGTGGTCCGACATCCCCAGTCGCTCGGCGTTGACCTGGGCCAGGTACCACCAGGTGCGCACCTTCTCGTCGCCGTTAACCGCCGCGAGGAAGCTCTCCAGCTTGCGGTTGCCGCGAGTCGGGGCGCGAACCTGAGCCTCGGCGATCGCCTCTTTCGGTGGCTTTCGGGTCGGTCCGCTCGGGTCGGGGGCCGGAACCTGCTCCTCACTCATGGGCGGATCGTAGGGAAGGGGCCGGGCGCCCTTCCCCCTTGGGCGGTCAGCCGCAGATCGGCCAGGGGCTGGAACCGGACTGGGTGTAGAGCAGGGCGGCGCGGTAGTCCTGCTCTGCCTCGGGGGCTGCCGCCGGGTCGCCGCTGCCGCCCATCGATTCCCAGGTTCCGTAGTCGAACTGGTATTTGCCGCGGTAGCTGCCGTCGGCGGAGACGATCGTGGGGTCGCCGCCGGACTCGCAGGAGGCGATCGACTCAAGAGTCGTCATCGAGACGCCACCGGGGAGATCCTCGAAGCGTTCCCGCTGCTCGCGCAGCTTGCGGCGGTGCTCGGCGCGGCGCTGCTCAACCGAAGCCTGGATTGCCTGGTGGAAGTTGACGACCGGGCCGCGCAGGGGCGCGATCGTCACCTGCTTGGCATCGGCGACCGCCGGGACGGTCGACTCGTCGGCCGCGCCGTCGGCGGCAAGTGCCGCGGCCGGGAAGGCGAGGGCGCAAAGAACGGCAGGAAGTATGTGCGTGCGGCTATGTGAATGCTTTGTGAGCAAGCGGAGGACCGTGGCGGGGTCGCTCGCTTCTGAGCGTGATCGCGATCACACAAGGTCCGGGCTGCGCAACGATCGACACTAGCTCAGGCACGAAACGGGCCTGCGCGCGCCGATGCGCGAATGCGATCTTGCGAGAAATCCGGGGCGTGGCACGGCATGATTGCCCGATCGCTTCCCAAGACACCACCCGCCTGCTGCTCGCCTGTCCGGATCGCCCGGGCCTGATCGCCACCGCCAGCGGCTTCCTCGCCGAAGCCGGTCTCAACATCGTCGACGCCGACCAGCACTCCTCGGCCGAGGGGCGGCTGTTCATGCGGATGGTCTTCGACTCCCCCTCCGCCGATGAACGGGAGGCGCTCTACCAGCGCTTCGCGCGCGAGGTCGCCGGGCCGCTGGAGATGGACTATGTCTTCTCCGCGGCAAGCCGCGCGAAGCGGGTCGCGATCATGGTCTCGCGCGAGGACCACTGCCTCTCCGACCTACTCTGGCGCTGGCGCAGCGGCGAGCTCTCCGTCGACCTGCTCGGTGTCATCTCCAACCACCCCGACCACCGCGCTCAAGTCGAGTCGCTTGGCCTCCCCTTCCATCACGTCCCGGTCGAGACCGGCGCCAAAGAGGAGGCCGAGCGCCACGTTCTGGAGCTGCTCGGCGACCGGGTCGACCTGCTCGTCCTCGCCCGCTACATGCAGGTCCTCTCCCCCAGCTTCCTCGCCGAGCTGGGAGTGCCGGCGATCAACATCCACCACAGCTTCCTGCCCGCCTTCGTCGGTGCCGACCCCTACGGCCGCGCCCACGAGCGTGGCGTCAAGCTGATCGGCGCCACCGCTCACTACGTGACCGAGGCGCTCGACGCCGGCCCGATCATCGACCAGGACGTGACCAGGGTCAGCCACCGCGACGAGGTCGACGACCTGATGCGGATCGGACGGGACATCGAGCGCCTCGTCCTCGCCCGCGCCGTCAAGGCCCACGTGGACGACCGGGTCCTGCTCGACGGCGACCGCACCGTCGTCTTCTAGGCAGAGATATCTGATCGAAAAAGGGGTTGACTCCAGCCCTTCGCTTTAGGATTCTTAAGCGGAAAGGTCGCACTGTGCGGTCTGCGGTACGCCAATCTGCACAACGAGGGGAGTCGAATGCGCCGGGATGGAGCCGTTGGTCCCGCTAGGCAAGCGGATCGAGAGGCGAGCACCCGCAACCACACGGCGGCGGCACTCGACAGCGGCGACTGGAGCTTCGCCGACCGCCTCGGCGACATGATCTCCGCCCATGCCCCCGACGGCACCTATCGCTACGCCTCGGCCGCAACCAGGGGGCTGCTCGGCTACCACCCCACAGAACTGATCGGGACCTGGGCCTACGACTACTTCCACCCCGATGACGTCTCGAAGGTGAGCGTCGCCCACCGCAGCGCCCTCGGCGGCGCTCCCTTCACGGTCAGCTACCGGCTGCGCCACAAGAACGACAAGTACGTCTGGGTGGAGACGACCAACCGGATCATCACCGAGCCCGGCAGCGGCGAGGTGGTCGAGATCCTCTGCTGCACGAGGGCGATCGGACATCGCGACGAGGTCGAGCCGCTGGACGAGGATGGACGTCACCGCTGCCTGGAACGGGTGCGCGCGGTCCTCGACGAGGAATCGGTGACCGCGGTCTTCCAGCCGATCGTCGAACTCGGCTCGGAGCGCCGGATCGCCTATGAGGCCTTGGCCCGCTTCCCCGGCAGCCCCGCGCACACGCCCGACCGCTGGTTCGCCGACGCCTGGAGGGTCGGCCTCGGCATCCCCCTGGAGCTACTGGCGGCAAAGGTAGCTGCGGCTGCACTGCCGCGGCTACCGCTCGGCACCGGGCTGACGATCAACGCCTCGCCACCTGCTGTCGCCGCCGAAGGCTTCCTCAGCTGCTTCAGCGACGACGCCGAGCGGGTCGCGATCGAGATCACCGAGCACCTGCGCCTCGACGACTATGCCCACGTCGGCACGCAGCTCTCGGCGCTTCGCGATGCCGGCGGGAAAGTGGCAATCGACGACTTCGGCGCCGGTTACGCCAGTCTCCGGCACGTGCTCAGCATGCGACCGGAGTGGATCAAGCTCGACATCTCGCTTACCGAACGCATCGACAGCGACCCGGTCGCCACAGCGCTAGCCGCCGCGATGGTTTCCTTCGCCGATCGGATCGGCTCCAACCTGATCGCCGAGGGAATCGAATCGGCCGCCCAGGCGAACGCGCTCGACGCGCTCGGCATCCGCTTCGGCCAGGGCTACTTCTTCGGCCGCCCGGCGCCGCTCGACGAGGCGCTCGCCGAAACCACCTGATCTGTCTCGGCCGCAGCCTGCGCCTCCTCCCACTGCTCGTAGAGCTCCGCGAGCTTGCGCTTGGCAGCGTCGTGGCGCTCGCCGGCGTGGTCGGCTCGGCCGGGGCTCGACCAGGCCGCTGGGTCCGCCAACTCCTCCTCGACCTCGCGCAGCTCCGCCTCCGCCCGCTCGACCTGTTGCTCGATCCGGGCGGCACGACGAGCCGTCTTCTGTGAAGGCTTCTTGGCGCGCACGCGTGCCGGCGCCGGCGACTTCGCCGCCGCCGCTGTGGCCGATTCCTGCTCGTCGCGCCGCCGTTGGTACTCGGCCCAGCCGTGCGGATAGCTGTTCAACTGTCCCTCCTCGCAGACCAGGGTGCGGCTCCCCACCGCCTCCAGCAAGGCGCGATCGTGGGAGATCAGGACGACTGCGCCCTCGTACTCGGTCAGGGCGTCCTCGAGCGCCTCGCGGCTCTCGATGTCGAGATGGTTGGTGGGCTCGTCGAGGATCAGCACGTTGGCGCCGGAGGCAACCAGGATCGCCAGCGATAGCCGCCGCTGCTCGCCGCCGGAGATGTCCCCCAGTTGCTTCTCGGCATCGGCGCCGGAGAAGAGGAAGCCGCCGAGCAGCTTCCTTGCCTGCGGGCCGGTGAGGCCGGTCTCGCGCTGAGCGGCATCGAGCACCGTTCCTTCCCCCGCCGCCGTGTCGGCGTGCTGGGAGAGGTAGCCGAGATTGACGTTGTGGCCAGTGCGGACGATGCCGCCGGCGGCCTCGCGCTCACCGGCCAGGGTCTCGATCAGGGTCGTCTTGCCGGTCCCGTTGGCACCGACGAGAACCACGTGCTCGCCACGCTCCACCTCCAGACTGGCACCGGAGAGCAGGGTCCGCCCCGGAACCTCGATCGAGGCGTCGACCATCTTCAGCACCACCCGCCCCGGGCGCTCGGGCGGCTTGAAAGAGAAGCGCAAGCTGCGGGTGTCGCGGGTTTCCGCCCGTGGACCGTCGCGCTTCTTCTTCTCGATCTGTTTGACCCGCGACTGTGCCTGTTTGGCCTTGGTCGCCTTGTAGCGGAAGCGCTCGACGAAACGCTCCATCCGCTCGATCTCCGCCTGCTGGCGCTCGATCGCCTTACCGAGGGCGATCTGTCGCGCCGCCTGCTCCTGGCGCCAGGCGTGCCAGGGACCGGCGAAGAAGCGGGCCTTCCCCGCCTCCAGCTCCAGCACCGAGGTGCCGACCGCCTCCAGGAACCAGCGATCGTGCGCGACCAGAACAACCGCGGCGTCGAGGTCGACGAGATAGCGCTCCAACCACTCCAGGGAGGGGATATCGAGATGGTTGGTGGGCTCGTCGAGCAGCAGCAGGTCGGGACGGGCCGCCAGCGCCCGTGCCAGCGAGACCCGGGTCAGCTCGCCACCGGAGAAGGTCGAGAGCGAGCGGTCCATCTGCTCGTCCGGGTCGAAGCCGAGGCCGCGGAGCACGGAGATGACCTCGTCGCGCCAGCGATAACCACCGCCGGCTTCGAGCCGGTGCTGCGCGTCAGCGTAGGCAGTGAGTGTCTCCTCGGCGGTGTCGCCGCTCGACATCGTCGCCTCCAGCCGCTCCAGCTCCGCCTCGGTCGCGATCATGTCCGCCCGCCCGGAGAAAACGTACTCGCCCAGCGTCGCCTGCGAGTCCCGCGGCGGCCGTTGGTCGTGCAGCGCCACTCGCGCCCCGCGCTGCAGCGAGACTTCACCCGCTTCGGCAGAGAGCTCGCCCGCCAAGACCCGCAGCAGCGTCGACTTGCCAGCCCCGTTGCGCCCAGAGAGCGTCATCCGCTCCCGCGGCTCGAGCTTGAAGGAGACGCCGGCGAACAGCTGCTTGCCGCCAACGTAGACATCCAGTGATTTCGCGGTTGCGATTGCCATACAGATCTGAGGCTCATTCTTGACGTTGTGCGTGGAACACGTATGCCCCCACCGGCTAGCGTGAGGCGCATGGGAGTAAATGAGCTTCGGGAACTAGTCGAGGCGGCCGTGACTGCAGTTTCGGTCCTGGGAGGCGCGATGGCCTACCAGAGCGGATATGCCGCCGCTCGGGCGCTGTCCGAAGGACTTCCACCCGAAGCCGTATCCCAGCAAGTCAACCAGGGAATTGCCGACGGCTTCTCCTTGGGCTCACCCATGGCCGCGGTCGCCCTTATCCTCCTGGCATGGAGTTAATCATGCGTCTGTTGGGATCCCAGAGAGCCATCTTCACCGCGAGCAGCATCGTGGCCGCCCTGACGGGCATCGCAATCATCGCGTTCGACGCTCCACCCATAACTCTGGTCTTCGTCACCTGGGGTGGATCAATCCTGCTGGCAGCAATGAACGCCTCTAAGTCATCGCCTCGGCGAAAGACGGCGTCAGAAAGTTAATCGCAGTGCTTGGCGGCGATCTGTTCGATCGTCCCCATCGTTCGACGAGTGTCAGGCCCGAGCAGGGCATCGATCGCTTTCAAGTCCAGTTTGGAGTCGAGTATGCCGCCGCTCGGCAACCAGTAGAGCTCACGGCCCTCGACCGCCAATAGGTCGTCATCGGTAGCGAGGCTCAGAACCTCGCGCTTCGTCTTCGCCGTCGGTTTCCCGGCCAGCAGCGAGACCTGGAGCTTGCCACCCGACTTCCCGACCGCCTTGGCGTCGAACGGCTCCTGGGCGGCGATCTCCCGCACCTCGGCGCAGCTGCGCAGGAAGACCTGCACCTCGTAGCCGAGCGAGTCGCCGAGGCCGGCTTCGATCTGCTCCATCAGCGCCTTCTCGCTGCTCTTCGGCTCGGTAGCGAAGACGACGTTGCCGCTGGCCCGGAAGCTCGCAACCTCGGCGAAGCCCAGATCCTCGAACAGGGAGTGCAGCTCCTCGTTCTTGATCCGCCGCTTGCCGAGATTCATCCCGCGCAGGAAGGCAACATGAGTTGGCATCATCGCCCAGCATATGAGCGCCGGCTTCCAGGACCTCCCTTAGCGACAGCGCCCTGGCGCTCGCCGAGGCATTGCGGCTACCGACCTTCGAGACGGGTGGAATGACCCTGTACCGACGCCTCACCTTCGTCGCCGAGGCCGGCCGCATCGTCAAGGTCTTCTATCCCGTCTTCCCACCCGACCGCGACGCCAGCCAGGTTCTCACCTGGCTGGCGAAACGTTGATGGAGGCGCCGAGATTCGAACTCGGATCCGCGGCCGTAATGCGAAGGCGTCTACAGGTTTAGCCGGCGCTTTGATCTCGTCTCCCGGGGTCCGCACCGGCAGGCACTACGGAAGACAAAGCCCTCTGAAATTTCCCCTGACAGACGGGGCGATCCGCCTGGGTAAGCCCGTATTTTGAAGCCGGCACCCCTCCCGACGGGCGCGGGAGGACCGACTCTCACAGCGCTTAGTTTCTAGCTAAGCGGCGAGGGCGAACTCATGGTCCGCACGTATTGGTTGGTGCCGGGGTTTAACGAGGCCTCCGGCAACCTCGACCTGCAACCTTTCGCACGGATCGACCACGTCGAAGCCTGTCGCCCCCGTGCCTTGCGCTTCCGATTGTACGGTGTCGGGTAGGGACCGACCGTGAACGAGAGGAAATTCGACGCGATCGTGCTCGGTGCTGGACCGGCGGGGGAGGTTTGCGCCGGTCGCCTCGCCGACGGCGGCCTCAGCGTCGCGATCGTCGAGCAGCACCTGATCGGCGGCGAGTGCTCGTACTACGCCTGCATGCCCTCGAAGGCGCTGCTGCGCCCCGCCGACCTACTGGCCGAGGCGCGGCGGGTGCCGGGTGTCGTCGAGGCAGTGACCGGAAGGCTCGACCCGACCGCCGCGCTGGCACGTCGCGACAAGGTGATTCACGATCTCGACGACTCCGGCCAGCTCCCTTGGCTCGAAGAACGCGACATCGAGCTGTTCCGTGCCGAGGGGCGCCTCGAAGGCGAGCGCCGGGTGATTGTCGGCGACGAGATCCTCAGCGCCGGAACCGCCGTGGTGATCGCCACCGGCAGCGGCGCGGCGATGCCGCCCATTGACGGCATCGACTCGGTCCGGCCTTGGAACAACCGGCAAGGGACGATTTCGAAGCGGGTCCCGGCGAGCATGATCGTGCTCGGCGGCGGACCGGTCGGCTGCGAGCTCGCCCAGGCCTGGGCGACGCTTGGCACCAAGGTCACCCTGGTCGAGGGCGAACCCCGCTTACTGATGCGCGAGGAGACGTTCGCCGGCGAGCAGATCGCCGAGGCACTGAGGGAGCAGCATGGCGTCGAGGTCCGCACCGGGGTCCAGGCCCAGCGACTGAGTCGCGACGACGCCGGCGTCGTCGCCGAGCTCGATGACGGCACCCGAGCCGAGGGCGAGGAGATCCTGGTCGCGGTCGGACGCAAGCCCCGCACCGATGACATCGGCCTCGGCTCTGCGGGCGTCGAGCCGGACGAGCACGGCTTCCTCGAGGTAGACGGGCGGATGCGGGTCGGCGGGCGCGACTGGCTCTACGCGGTCGGGGACGTCAACGGCCGCGCCCTCTTCACCCACATGGGCAAGTACCAGGCCTGGGTCGCCGTTGAGAACCTGCTCGGGCGCGAGGTCGAAGCAAGCGCCGAAGGGCTCGGCTCGCCGCGCATCACCTTCACCGACCCGCAAGTGGCCGCTGTTGGGAAAACGCTGGCCCAGGCCCAAGAGGCCGGTTTGCAGGCTCGCGCAATCGACACCCCCACCGATGGCACCCCCGGCGCCAGCTTCCAGGGCAAGGACACCGGCGGCACCTCCCGACTCGTGATCGACGAGGCCGAAAAAACGATCATCGGCGCCACCTTCACCGGCTTCGAGACCGCCGACTTCCTCCACGCCGCCACGATCGCGATCGTCGGCCAGGTCCCCCTCACCCAGCTCCGCCACGCCATCCCCGCCTACCCATCCCGCAGCGAGGTCTGGTTGAAGCTGCTCGAAGCCTACGAACGCTAGACCGCGGACCGGCTTTTGAGGTCGGCCAGCAGGTCCTCAGGGAAGCCGGCAACCTGGTCCAAATCATCGAGTGAGCCGAAGCCGCCGAGGCGCTCGCGGTGGGCGAGCAGGCGAGTGGCCTGGGTAACCGAGAGTCCCTGGCCTCGCAGCTCCTCGAAGGTGACGGTGTTGAGGTTGATCGAGCCGCCGGCCTGAGCGGCGGGAGGTAGATCGGGCGCGGGAGGCGGTGGTGGTGGCGTCGGCTCTGGCGTAGGCGGCAATGGCGGCTCGGGCGCCGGCGTTGGCGGCTCCGGTGCAGGCACAGGCGGTTGCGGAGCAGGAGGCGGCGGCTCGGGCATCGGCGGGGCCGGCGGAACGGGCGGGAAATCGGGCGGGGGGGGCTGTGGTGCCGGGGGCGCAGGCTCGGGGGGAAGCGGAGGCGGCGTCGGCTGCGGCGCGAAGGCCGGGGGCTGCTGGACTGGGGCACCGCCAACGGACTGAACTATTGCCTGCTCGGCTTCGATCGCTCGACGCTCGGCCTCATGGGCCCGCTCTTCGGCTTCGGCGACACTCTGCTGCACCTCCTGCATGCGCTGCTGGCGCTGCTGCTGCTCGTCACGCAGGCTCTCGAGTCGTTTCGCCTCCTCCGCTCTCTGTTCGGCGGCCTTGGTCCGCTCCTCGATCTGGCGCAGCCTTTCCTCCGCCTCGACAAGAGAGCGATCGTGGGCATCGCGCTCCTCCCGGATCCGCTGTTCCACCGTGCGCATATCGGGCGAACCCGGCGCCGCGGGCGGCTGCTGTGGAGCTGCCACCGGCGGCGGCACAGCAGCCATGGACTGGGTGACCTGCGCGCCCTGGGTTTCGGCGGCACGCCTGTCCGCCTCCGCGCCTATCCGCTGCTCCTGCTGGTGAATCTCGCCGACTTTGTCGCGCACACGCTGCTCTGCCGCAGCGGCGGAGTCGTACTCGCTCGGCGCCGGAGAGACAGCGCCAACCGGTGGCGACGGCATCTGCATCGGGGTCAGCTGCGAAGGAACGGCAGCTGCAGGTTGGGGCACTTCAGGAGCCGCAAGTGGTGGCAGCGGCGGAACCGGCGGCATTGGCGGCTGCTGTGAAGATGGCTGGCCCGGGGCCGCTGCACCGCCGGCCTGGGCGAGCTGCCTCTCGTGCGCTGCCCGCGCCGCAGCCAGATGGCGCTCGGCGCGCTGTGCTTCCTTCTTTTTCTTGCTGCCGCCGCCGTACTTGATCCCGAAGAAGGTCTTCTGCTTCTCCTCGGCAGCAGGCGGCTGAGCCGACAACGGCGCAGGCGCGGCACCACCAGGGAAGGGCGCGGGTATACCGCCGCCAGGCAGCGGCGGCTGCTGTCCCGGGGCAGTTGCCTGCTGCGGGGGGACAAGCTGGCCAGGGGTCGGCTGCTGCCCTTTCTGACCGCGACGGCCGGCGCGCTCCTCTTTGCGCCGTTTCATCTCCTCCTGGCGCTGCTTGCGACGCTCGTCGCGTTTCGCCCGCTGTTCATCGCGCACGCGGCGACGTTTCTCCTGCGGACTCTCGGGCTTCTGACCGAGCGGCGGCGGCATCGCCACCTGGCCGCTGCCCGGCGGCGGCTGGGAGCCACCGGCAGAAGCGATCGTCGGCATCTCGGAAGTCTGGCCAGTAGCAGGCGGCTGCGCCGGAGCAGCAGGGAAGGGAGCGGGAGGTACGGGCGCGGCTGCAGCCGCAGCAACGCCGGGAACCTGCGGGGGGGCGCCGGGCGCCTGCGGGGGAATGCCGGGGGCCTGCGGAGATCCCTTGGGCGCGCCTGGGGCGGAAGCCCCGGCGGCCTTCTTCGCCGCCTTCTCTTTGCTGCGCCGCTGGCTGACGGTCACCAACAACAGCAGAAGCAGGATCGCGGCGAGCAGGGCGGCGATGAAGATGCCGGTGTTATCGCTGATGTAGCCACTCGCCTTTTCCGGGAAGGATTCGGCCTGGGCGTAGGCAGGGGCTACGAGGGCCAGCGAGGCGATACCCGCGAGGCAGGACGGTAGAAAGAACCGAGTCCGCATTCCTCTGCATCCTTGCATGTGCGTCGGGCGGTTTGAAGCCCTCACCGCATTCGCCCCTTGAACTCGCGCTCGACTTCGCGGCGGACGTCCCGCTCAGCGAGGTCGCGGCGGCGATCGCGGCCCTCCTTGCCCCGCGCCAAGGCCAGCTCGACCTTCGCCCGCGGGCCTTTGAAGTAGATCCGGGTCGGGATCAGGGTCAGGCCTTTCTGCGCCGTCTTGCCGATCAAGCGCTCGATCTCGCCCCTGTGCAGGAGCAGCTTGCGCGGGCGTTCGGGGGCGTGGGAATCGGTGCTGGCGTGCTCATATGGCGGGATATGGAGCTTTCGCAGCCAGACCTCGCCACCGTCGACGACCGCGTAGGCGTCGGTCATCTGTGCTTGGCCACCGCGCAGCGCCTTGACCTCGGAGCCGGTCAGGACGATCCCCGCCTCCATCTTCTCCACCCACTCGAATTTGTGCCGGGCGCGGCGGTTGGTGACGACGTCGCCCGAGGCGGGCTCGCGTTTCTTCTTCTCCTTCTTAGCCACCTGCAGGCTCCAATTCAGCACGTCCCCGGGTCGCTTCCACGCCGGCGACACGGACGGATATCGGATCGCCAAGCCGCACCGTCGTGCCACTGCGGCGGCCCACCAGCGCCACCTCGACCTTGTCGAGGCCGAAGTACTCGCCGCGCAGACTCCTGGCCGGGAGGAAGCCCTCGTAGACGTCACCCAGCTCGCCGCCGAAGGCAACGAAGGCACCGGCCTTGATCACCCCCGAGACCTCGCCCTCGAACTCGGTCTTGCTGCCGCGCTCGGCCAGCTCGCGCTCCAGCAGGAAGGCGGCGCAGACGTCGTCGGCCTCGTGCTCGATCTTGGCCGACTCGCGCTCACGCTCGGAGCAGTGCGCCGCCACCTCGCGCGCCTCGTTCAGCCGCGGCGCCTCCTCCCCCTCCCCCAGCGCCGCCAGCAGCGCCCGGTGCACAACCAGGTCGGGGTAACGCCTGATCGGCGAGGTGAAGTGACAGTAGGCGGGGCTGCCGAGCCCGGCGTGGCCGCTGTTGCGCTCGCTGTACTGGGCAGGCTTGAGCGATCGGAGCACGAGAGAGGTATACGCCTCACGGCCGTGCCCGCGCCGTCTGGCCTCTCGCAGGACCAGCCGGCTCGCCTCGGCGGCCATCTCCCCCGCCTGGCGCGGCGCCAGTCCCTGTCCCAGCGGCGGCGTCGGGACTCCGAGCGCACCGAGCTGCTCCAGCAGGCGTTCGATCCGAGCCGGGTCGGGCTGGGCGTGGACGCGGTAGATCGCCGCCAGGCCGCGACGCTCCAGGTACTGAGCGACCTGTTCGTTGGCGAGGATCATCAACCGCTCGATCAGCTGGTGCGACTCCGTCTGGGCCACTTGGTGGGCGCCGGTTACGTTGCCTTTGCGGTCGAAGCGGAACTCAGGCTCGGAGGACTCGACCTCGAGGCTGGTGGCGCCCCGCTGCTCACCCAGCGCGGCAGCGATGTCGCGAGCCGCCAGCAGCGGCTCGGCCACCTGCTCGGGCGGGCCGACGCTGCCAGCGAAGATCGCGTCGAGCCGGTCGTAGTCGAGCCGAGCATCGGAGCGGATACGGCTGCGGTAGAAGCGAGCGGAGCGAGGCTCGGCCCCTGGCCCGAGCTCGACCTCGACGGTGACGGCAAGCCTCTCCACCCCAGGCGAGAGACTGCAGGCGTCGCTGCTGAGGGCGTGCGGCAGCATCGGCTCCACCGCCCCGGGAACGTAGGTGCTGTTGGCGCGCCGGCGTGCCTCACGGTCCAGCCCGGAACCGGGCCGCACGTGGGCGGCGACGTCGGCGATGTGGATCCAGACCCGGGCGCCGTCTCCCTCGCGTTGAGCGGAAACGGCGTCGTCGAAGTCACGGGCGCTCGCCGGGTCGACGGTGAACGTGTCGAGCTCGGTCAGGTCGCGCCGCGAGCCGGGCGAGCGCTCCACCGCGCTCGCGGCCTCGCGCGCCTCCTGCTCCAGTGCCGGGCGGAAGCCGCGATTGCCGAGCCGCTCGCGCAGCAGTGCCTCGACGGCATCGCGCGCCAGCCTCGGCTTCTCTCGGCGCGGCCGCGGGCGCGCCTCCCGGCGCCGGCTCAACCCTCGACCTGGCCGGCGAGCACCTGCAGCGCCCGCTGCCTGCCCTCGTCGGCAGGGGTCGCAGAATCGTCGGTAACGCGCACATCGGGGTGGATGCCGCGGCCGGCCAGGTTCTTCCCGCTCGGCGTGAAGTACTCGCCGATCGTCAGCTTCAGGGCGCCGCCGTTGGCCAGGCCCAACTCCTGCTGGAAGACGCCCTTGCCGAAGGAGCGGGTGCCGACCACCGTGGCCCCTGCATCCTCGGCCAGGGCGGCGGTGAGGATCTCCGCCGCCGAAGCGGTATGGCGATCGATCAGGACGACGGTCGGAAGCTTGGGCAGGTTGCCGCCGACCGCCTCGTAGACGGTACTGCCCTGAGTTCTCGACTCGGTCGAGACGACCCCCTGGCCCTCGGGCAGGAAGACGCTCGCCGTCAGCACCGCCTCCTGCAGGAGACCGCCGCCGTTACCGCGCAGGTCGAGGACGATTCCTTCCGCCCCTTCGCGCGCGACCTTGCGCACCGCGCGCTTCAGCAGCTCACCGGCGCCTTCGCTGAAGGTGACGAGGCGGACGTAGCCGAACTCGCGCTCGCCAACCGAGACGACCTTGCTGCTGACAACCGGCAGCGCCACCTGGGCCCGGGTCAGTCGCAGCTGTCGCACCTTGCCACCGCTGGCAGGAAGGACGCCGATGGTCACCTCGGTCCCTTCCGGGCCCTTGATCCGCTCGGTTGCGGCCTCGCTGCTCTCACCGGCGATCGTCTCGCCGTCGACGGAGACGACCGTGTCGCCAACCTCGATCCTGGCCCGTGCTGCCGGCGAACCGTGGAAGACCTGGACCGCGCGCAGCCCGCGCTTGGTCTCGGTGACGCTGAGGCCGATGCCGGAGAAGCGGCCCGAGATCGCCTCGTTGAAGCTCTCCAGGCTTTCCGGTGAGAAGTATTCGGAGAAGCGGTCGTGGTTGCGCTTGCGCAGCTCGCGGACCAGCCCTTGCAGCGAGGCGTTGCTGAGCTCGGTGTCACCGACCGGGCGGTAGTAGTTGTCGCGAATCGCTTCGGCGGCTTCCGCGGTCAGCCCGGCCGGCTCGGCGACGAAGCGATCGCGGAGGAAGTCAGGCAAGCGAGTGGGGTGACCACCAAGCCAGAGCCCGGCACAGAGGGCGGCGATCAGCGCCGCCCCGAAGGCGATGGCCCCGCGGGCCCTCAACGCGGCCTCAGACCTTGAGGAAGCGCCGCAGCGTCACGCCGGAGCCGATCGCCGAGACGAGCACCGCAGCGGAGAAGAGGATCGCGATCAGGGCTGGGAAGGAGAGCGTGGTGTTGCTCTGCGCGGCGAGGAAGGAGAAGGTGTCGTCGAGCGGGTCGACGATCGTGATCTTGCCGATCCACAGGATCAGTATGGCCAGGACGCCACCGACGAAGCCGACCACGACCCCCTCGATCATGAACGGCCAGCGGATGAACCAGCGGGTTGCTCCGACCAGCCTCATCACCTCGACCTCGCGACGGCGGGTGTAGATGGAGAGCCGGATCGTGTTGCCGACCAGCATCAGCGAGGCGATCACCAGCAGCACCGTGATCACGGTGAGGACGATCTTCAGGGCGCTCGTCACCTCGGCGATCTTCTTGGCGCCCGCCTGCGGTTCGAAGAAAGGTTTGTCGCGCTGGATGATCGGCGAGATCGGCTGCGGCTTGCCATTCGCGCCGACCGGCGCGATCGCCTCTTTGATCCCCTCAAGCTCACTGGCCTCATCCGCCTTGAGGGCGAAGTTGCGGGGGAGCGGGTTGCTGTTGACCTGAACCAGCAGCTCCTCGCTCTTCTCCTTGCCGAGCGACTTTTCGAGCTCGGCGAGCGCCTCGGCCTTGTTGATGAAGCGCACCGAGGAGACGTTCGGAACAGCTTCCAGCTCCTTGTGAAGGGCGGCGATTTCAGGGCCGGTGGCGTCGTCGTAGACCGGGACGCGCACTTCGAGGCTGCTGTCGATCTGCTCGCTCTTGCCCTGGGCGGTCTGGAAGACCGGGATCAGCACCCCGAGCAGGATCACGGTGACGACCGTGGTCACGATCGCGGCCAGGCTGGGAGCGCCGTTGCGGCGCAGGGCGCGGAACGCCTCCTGAATGAAGAACACGATCCTCCCCATCAGACCAACCCCTCGTGACCGTGACCGTTGGTGTGGGTCTGGCCCTCAGGCCCGACCCCCATCTCGGCCTGCATCCGCAGCCCGAACTCGGTCGTCGACTCCTCGGTGTAACCGCCGCTGACCTCGTCGCGGACGACGCGGCCCTCGTAGAGCTCAACGACGCGGCGCTGCATGCTGTCGACCATCTCGCGGTCGTGGGTGACGACCACCACCGTGGTCCCGGTCTTGTTGATCCGGTAGAGCAGCTGCATAACCCCGATCGAGGTGACCGGGTCGAGGTTGCCGCTTGGCTCGTCGGCGAGCAGCAACGGCGGGTGGTTGACGAAGGCGCGGGCAACCGAGACGCGCTGCTGCTCGCCGCCGGAGAGCTGATCCGGGTAGCTGTTCAGCTTCGTCGAGAGGCCGACCAGGCGCAGCGTCTGCGGCACCTGCTCGCGGATTTCGGCGCGGCTGGCGCCGATCACCTGCAGCGCATAGGCGACGTTGTCGTAGACGGTGCGGTCGGGGAGCAGCTTGAAGTCCTGGAAGACGGTGCCGATGTTGCGCCGCAGCTGCGGGATTTTCTTCTCCGACAGGGCGCCGATGTCGCGGCCGGCGATTTTGACGCTGCCCTCGGTGGCCGAAAGCTCGCGGATCAGCATCTTGATCAGCGTCGACTTGCCGCAGCCGGTCGGTCCGACGAGGAAGACGAACTCGCCACGGCCGATCGCCAGGGAGACCCGGTCCAGGGCCATATGCCCACCCGGGTAGACCTTGGTGACGTCCCTCAGCTCGATGATCGGCGCGCCGCCCTTGCGGCGGCTCGGCGGCTGCTCTTCGGCTTGCTTGCGCTTTCTGGATCTGGCCATCCCGCGCTCATTCTCCGGTGAGACGGAGACTCCTGCGCCGATAAGGCACCCCCGCAAGACTCCACCCAACCGCCTCGTGGGGAACGGCTAGCCGATTGCGACCATGCGCTCGATCGGGATCCGCGCCCGCTCGGCGACCTGCGGAGGCACGCTAACCTCGAACTTCATCTCCAGCAGCGAGTCGCGCAGCTTCGGTAGCGTGATCATCTTCATGTACTTGCAGACGGCCATCCGGTTGGCCTCGGTGAGGCTGGCGCGGGGGGCCGCCTGCTGCAGCGGGTAGAGCATGCCGTTCTCGGTGGCGACGATGAAGCTGCCGTCGGGGTTGGCTTCGACGTGCTGCAGCATCCCCGAGGTGGAGAGCATGTGGACGCCCTCGGAATCGATGTCACCCGAGGCGACGTACTCCATCGCCTGGGTCGAGCAGCCGCACTCGGGGTGGATCAGGAACTCCGCCTCGGGGTGCTCTTCGCGGGTGCGGGTGATGTCATCGGGGCGGATACCAGCGTGGACGTGGCACTCGCCGTCCCAGATGTGGAAGCGGCCGCGGCGCTGCGGATCGTCAACGAGGCCGGTCTCGCGCTCGACGAAGGCGCCCAGCCACATGTCGGGGCCGAAGAGAATCTCCGTCTCGGGGCCGTGCTCGGCCCAGATCTGCTCGACAACCTTCACCGCGTTGGAGGAGGTGCAGCAGTAGTCGGTCTCGGCCTTTACCTCGGCCGAGGTGTTGACGTACATCACCACCAGGGCGCCCGGGTGCTCCGCCTTCCAGGCGCGCAGCTGGTCGGCGTCGATCGAGTCGGCAAGCGAACAGCCGGCGTCGAGGTCGGGGATCAGCACCGTCTTCTCGGGCGAGAGGATCGAGGCCGTCTCGGCCATGAAGTGGACACCGCAGAAGGCGATCACCTCGGCGTCGGTCGCCGCCGCCTGGCGCGAGAGGCCGAGCGAGTCGCCCATGTGGTCGGCGACGTCCTGGATCTCGGGCAGCTCGTAATTGTGGGCGAGGATCACCGCGTTGCGCTGCGCCGCGAGCACGCGAATCTCGTCGCTGAGCTCAGCGATCTGCTCCGGCGTCAGTTCCGGTGCGAGCGTAGGTTGGATCGTCGGGAGCTCCTGCATGAGCCCTTCACTTTCCTGATGTTCGCTGGCCCGGCTTGCGCCTCGAACCAGTCGAATGAACGTCCCTGAAGTTTAGCCTGTGCTGTATGCCGGAGCTGCCGGAGGTGGAGATCGTCGCCCGCAGGCTCGACGCCGCCCTCGCTGGCGCCGAGGTCGAGTCGGCGCTGGCACCGGGGATGAATGTGATGAAGACCTTCGAGCCGCCGCTGGAGGCGCTGGTCGGTCGCGAGGTCAGCGCCGTCCGCCGGATCGGCAAGATGCCGGTGGTCGAGTTCGGCGACCTGGCGCTGCTGGTGCACCTGATGTCGGCCGGCCGACTGCGGGCCTTCGACAAGCGCGCCTCGCCCAAAGACCGCGCCTCGCGGGTGCTGGTGCGGCTCGCCGACGGTCGCGAGCTGCGACTGCGCGAGTTCGGCACCAAGCAGCGGGCCTGGGCGAAGCTGCTGCCGGCCGGGGCCGTCGCCGAGGACGAGATGGTGGCGACCCTCGGCCCGGAAGCCTGGCCCCCTCCCCCGCTCGAGGCCTTTGCCGCGGCGATCGCTCACCCGCGCCACCTGCATCCACTGCTGCGCCACCAGAAAGACATCGCCGGCATCGGCCGCTCCTGGGTCGACGAGATCCTCTGGGAGGCCCGTCTCTCTCCCTTCAAGAAGGGCTCGGAGCTGGACGAGGTCGAGGTCGAGCGCCTTCATGCCGCCCTCCACGTCCTCGGCGACGCGATCGAGCACTACGAGGAGACGATCGGGCCCGAGGTGCCGGACAAGGTGCCGATGCCGCTGCGAGTCCACAAGCGGGAGGGGAAGCCCTGCCCCCGCTGCGGCACGACGATCGAGGCGGTCTTCTTCTCCGAGCACCAGACGAACTACTGCCCTAAGGAGCAGACCGGGGGGCGGGTCCTCAAGGACCGCCGCCTCTCACGCTTGCTCAAGTAGGAGGCTGAAGTCCAGGGTCGGGGCTGAGTGGGTGAGGGCGCCGATGGAGATGAAGTCGATGCCGGTTTCGGCGATGGCCCTCACCGTGTCCAGGTCGACGCCGCCGGAGGCCTCCAGGGTCGGGCCGTTGCCGGGGCTGGAGTTGTCGTCGCGCAACTTCACCGCAGCGCTCAGGGTCCCTGTGTCCATGTTGTCGAGCAGGAGGCGCTCGGCGCCGGTGCCTAGGGCATAGGCGACCTCGTCGAGGTTGCGGCACTCGATCTCGATCACCATCTCCGGCTGGGCCTTGCGGGCGGCGTAGACCGCCTTGGCGACGCTGCCGGCGAGGGCGATGTGGTTCTCCTTGATCAGGATTGCGTCGTAGAGGCCCATGCGGTGGTTGCGGCCGCCGCCAGCGGCGACCGCGGTCTTCTCCAGGGCGCGCAGCCCCGGGGTCGTCTTGCGGGTGTCGAGGATGCGAGCGCCGGTCCCCTCGACTACCTCGACGAAGCGCGCGGTCAGCGTCGCCACCCCGGAGAGGTGGCCGAGGAAGTTGAGTGCGGTGCGCTCGGCGGCGAGGACGGCGGCCGCGGGGCCGGTGGCGAGGAGAACCTCGGCTGGCACCTCCTGGCGCCACTGCCCCTCGACCACGAGGCGGTCGACGTGCTCGACTCCGCACTGGCGCATCGCCTCCTCGACAAGCTCGAAGCCGAAGGCGACGCCGGGTTGCTTCTGCACAATCCGAGCGCGGGCGCGGGCGCCCTCCGGCACCGTGATCTCCGTGGTGACATCCCCGAGACCGACATCCTCGGCCAGCGCACGGGCGACGATCTCGCTCAGCGGCTCGGCAGGCTCGACCATCGCGGCAGCCTAGATCACCGACGAGAGCTGCATTTGCCCCCTATAACGGGGTCAATGCAGCTCTCGTCGGCTGTCCGCACCTCACGTTCGTACTCCCCGCCCCGTTTAATCCACAGAGTGACTTCGCTGCCGCCCTTTCAGTCTCTCCTCGACGAGCACGCCGAGAACGTGATGGCGGTGCTGCGCGGGGCGGTCGGCCGCGCCGATGCCGAGGACTGCTTCCAGGAGACGTTCCTCGCTGCCCTGCGCGCCTACCCGAAGCTGGAGGACGACCGCAACCTGCGCGGCTGGCTGCTGACGATCGCCCAGCGCAAGGCGGTCGACCACCACCGCGCCAACGGCCGCAAGCCGATCCCGGTGGCGGAGCCGCCGGAGACCGCGGTCCTCGACCCGGAGCCGAGCGACGGGATCTGGACAGCGGTCGGGGCGCTGCCGCCGAAGCAGCGCGCCGCGGTGGCGCTGCGCTACGCCTGCGACCTCCCCCATGACGAGATCGCCGCAGCGCTGGGCTGCTCGCCCGAGGCGGCGCGGCGCAGCCTCCACGAGGGCATCAAGCGACTGAGGAAGGAGCTGGCATGAAGGCCACGATCGATCGCCTCACCGAACACGCTGCCGCGGAGGGACTACTCGACGTCGCCTACACGACCGCCGACTCGCCCTTCGGGCAGCTGTTGCTGGCCCAGACGCCGCGGGGACTCGTCCGGGTGGGCCTGCCCAACCAGGACGCCGACGAGTTGCTGGTCGACCTGGCCCGGCGCGTATCGCCCAGGGTGCTGGAGGCGCCGGCGCAGCTCGACGAAGCTCGCCGCGAGCTTGACCTCTACTTCGACGGCAAGCTCGACCGCTTCGACCTGCCGCTCGACTGGCAGCTCAGCGAAGGCTTCCGGCTCCGGGTCCTGCACGCGATCGCCGCCATCCCCTATGGCGAGACCCGCAACTACACGGAGATGGCGACCAAGGCCGGCAACGAGCGCGCGGTCCGTGCCGCCGGCAGCGCCTGCGGCAGCAACCCGATCCCCCTCATCGTCCCCTGTCACCGGGTGCTGCGCAGCGGCGGCGCCCTCGGCGGCTACCTGGGCGGCCTGCCGATGAAGCAGGCGCTGCTGGAGCTCGAGGAATCCTTTAGCTGAAACCGCGTCGACCAAACGTGTGTCCGGTCGCTCAAGCGGCCGCCGACGGCAGCCGATCCATGGGGGCATGCGAAAGACACTCGTCGCCCCGCTCCTTCTCCTGCTGCTGACCAGTCTCAGCCTGGCTGGCGCCGCCCATGCTTCCGCTGCAGCCCTCGACGGTCTCGGGCCTTTCGTACGTGATCTACCCCTGGACCCGGAACTGCTCGGCGACGAGGAAGAAGAGATCGAAGAAGTCGAATGGGATGAGGATGAAGAAGAGGAAGAAGACGAGTGGGAAGAATGGGAGGAGGGAGCGGAACCACCGACGGAATGCATCCTCCGCTCCGCCGCCGCCAAGGCGGCCCTGAATGGCCAGGGCAAGCTACGGCTGACGATTCGCTACACGACCTTCGAGGCGACCGAGGCGAAGGTCGTCGCCCGCCTGCAGGGCGGCAAGGGCTCGCTGCGCCTGCCGGAGAAGCCCGCCCACCTCGGTGAGTACGGGGTGCTGCGCCTGACCGAGACGCTCAGCGAGGCCGAGGCGGAGCGGGCCCGGTCAGCACACGACTTCAGCCTCCAGATCCGTATCCCGGCGGCGCCACGCGAGTGCCGGCCGCTCTTCGCCAGGCAGATGACGGCGAAGTCGGGCGGTCACGGCACCGTCGCCTGGCGCCAGTCCGGCTCGATCTACGGCAGCGGCCTCTAACTCAAGCGGGAATCGTCTCGGCCAGCCACCCCTTGGCCGCATCGAGGTGCGCGGGGTCGATCTGGTGGCCGACGTCGGACTCGTGGTAGGTGACCTCGAGCCCTCCCGCTTCGAGTAGACCGCGGGCAGTGTGGCCGAACTCGATCCCGATGATCGGGTCGCGGCGGCCATGGGCGACGAACGAACGGGTCCCCTGTCTGTCTGACAGCGAGGCCCGCCAGCCCTCCACCACGGGGACGAAGCCGCTGAAGGCGAGGATCCCCGCTACCGCCGGGCGATCCGCCCCGAGTGCCATCGCGTAGCTCATCACCGACCCCATCGAGAAGCCGCCGAGGACGGTGCGGCCGGGGTCGATGCCGCTCTCCTCCCAGAGCCGTCATGCAACTCGGCAAGCGCCGCCCGGGCGGCGTGGAAGCTGTCGGGGTCGGGGTAGCCGACCCGCGGCACCAGGTACCAGTGATAGCCGGGTGAGCCGGGCAGGGTCAGCGGCGCCCGCGGCGTCACCACTCGTAGCCTCTGCTCGGGATCGAGGGCGTCGGCGAGCCCGAGTAGATCGCTCTCTTCGGTGCCGCGACCGTGATGGAGGATCAGCAGGCCCTCAGGATCACCGGCGGCCGCCCGTTCGAGCTGAACCAGCGGCGCCATCCCTAGTTGGCCGAGGAGGCCGCGGTCTTGTTCAGGTAGTCGCGGACGAACTCGTCGAGGTCGCCGTCGAGGACGCGCTGGACGTCGCCGACCTCGTGCTCGGTTCGGTGGTCCTTGACCATCGTGTAAGGGTGCAGGACGTAGCTGCGGATCTGCGAACCCCAGGCGACGTCTTTGACCTCGCCGCGCGCCTTCGCCATCTCCTCAGCCCGTTTGCGCTCCTCCAACTCGATCAGCTTCGAGCGCAGGAACTGCATCGCCACGGCCTTGTTCTGGGTCTGCGAGCGCTCGTTCTGACACTGCACGACGACTCCGGTCGGCAGGTGGGTGATCCGCACCGCCGAGTCGGTCTTGTTGACGTGCTGGCCACCGGCACCGGAGGCGCGGTAGGTGTCGATGCGCAGCTCGGTCTCGTCGATCTCGACCGCGGGGCCGGCGTCGACCAGCGGCCCGACGTCGACCTGGGCGAAGCTGGTGTGGCGGCGGGCCGAAGAGTCGAAGGGGGAAATCCTGACCAGGCGGTGGACGCCGCGCTCGGCGGCGAAGAGGCCGTAGGCGTTCTCGCCGCGGGCGATGAACGTGGCCGACTTGAGGCCCGCCTCCTCCCCGGGCGAGGCCTCCTTCATCTCGACATCGAAGTCGCGCCGCTCCGCCCAGCGCAGGTACATGCGCAGGAGGATCTCGGCCCAGTCCTGGGAGTCGGTCCCCCCCGCCCCGGCGTGGACGGTGACGACCGCGTCGCCGGCGTCGTACTCGCCGCTGAACAGACGTGCCTCCTCCAACTCGGCCAGGCGCTGCTCGGCCGCGGCGAGCTGGGTGCCGAGCTCCGCCGCCATCTCCTCGTCCTCGCCCGCCATCTCGGCCAGCTCGTCGAGGTCGGCAACGTCGGACTCCAGCCCGCGGAAGGTCTTCAGACGCTTCTGGGCCCGCGCATGGGCGGCCGAAATACGTGCGGCCGCCTCCTGGTCATCCCAGAAGCCGGGGCGCTGCATCTCCTCCTCGAGGCGCTCTGCCTCGGCCTCCAGCCCAGCTGGGTCAAAGGTAGTCCGAGAGCAGCACCAACTGCTCGCGGACGGCGGCCAAGCGCGGTGCAACGGATTCGGTCGGGGCGGCGTCGGCCATGCTCCACAGGTTATTGGGCGCGGGCGCCGCTACGGTGCCAGCGGGGCCCGGGCGCCGACCACCCAGGTCGAGGCGGGAGCGATGACGCCATCCGGTCCGTCGAACTCGGCCAATGCCTCGTGGAGCTTTGCGGAGATCTCGGGACGGATCTCCTCGACGCGATCGCCCCACAGCCGCAGCACCTCACCGGCCGGGCCGAGCGACATCGTGAATTCGACCGCGTGGTCGAGGTCGTCGCCGATCTTGATCGGCAGATCGCAGCGCCGCAACGAGATCTCCTCGAAGCCGGCGATCTTCAGTTGCTCGGTCACCGTGTCGGCATCTGCCATCGAAAACGGACCCGGGCCGCAGGTCGGCTCGTCGCTCTCCTCAGGGTGCTCGAGGTAGTCGGCGACGACGAGCTCGGCGCGATGCACCCAGTCGTTGTCGAGCTTGCGACGCCAGACGACGGCGCAGAGCCGACCGCCGGGCACGAGCGCCTCGCGGATGTTGCGGAGGGCCTGCACGGGGTTGGCGAAGAACATCAAGCCCATCCGCGAGAACGCATAGTCGAAGCTGCCGTCGAACTCGGCCACCTGCACGTCGGCGACGGCGAAGCGGACGTTCTCGACCCCGGCGTCCTCCGCCTCCTTCATCGCGGCCGCGATGAAGGGCTCCGAGACGTCGACGCCCACCGCCTCGGCCTCCTCGCCGATCAGAGCTGCCAGACGACGCGTCGTGTCGCCGAAGCCGCAGCCGAGGTCGAGAACCCGGTCTCCCGGGCTCGGGGGATGTGCCTCAATCGCCACCTCACCATGGGCGCCTAGCCCCGTCGTAACCAGACCGCGAAACTTGACGAAGCGGTCGAAAAGCGGCCCGCTCCAAGCGTCCGTGGCCTCCTGGTTCGCTGCGGCTACTGAGTCCACCACACAGATGGTACGCCCACGACGACGGGGCTCACACGGATCGCGAGCTGAAGCCGCCGGCGCTCATCGCCTCGGCCCGATCCTCGAACGGACGCCAGCTCCGCACGCGACCATTGCGTAGCTCGAAAAGCCACGCCATCTCATCCTCGCCCGCCTCCGAGCTGTCCTCGTCCCAGTGCCATCTCCGCAGGATCAGCGCCACCGCACGTCCACCCCCGCCCTCCAGGCCTTCCTCATAGAGCTCCTCGAGCACGATCGTCTGCTGCACACCCCCGGGCTCCCGAGTCGCCCACAGCCGCGCCGGCTCGACGCCCTTGCGCAGTCCCCGCCCCGAGTGCAGCTCGACCTCAGGATCGAGCACCGCCGCGAACCCATCGAGGTCCCGCTCGTTGAACGCCCTGATGAACTCCCGAACGGGGTCTACGCCCCGTGGCACTTCTTGTACTTCTTACCGCTGCCACACCAGCAGGGGTCGTTGCGGCCGACTTTGTCGTGCTCGTCTTTGACCACGGTCTCGACCACGTCGGGAGCGCCGTTGCCGGCGACTTGCGCGGCGGCGATGTTCCCGGCCCCCGCCGCCCCTGCCGCCGCAACCTGCTGCAGCGCCGAGGGCTGTGCCGCCGCGGTGCCACCGGAGTAGTCCAGCGTCGCCGGATTTGCCTCGGTGGCGCCTCCAAAGGCCGCTTGAACCTGACCGGGTTCGACCTGGATTTCCGCGCGGAAGACTAGTTTGCTGAACTCGTCCCAGATCGAGTGCATCAGCTCCTCGAACATCGCGAAGCCTTCGTTTTTGTAGGCGACCAGCGGGTCGATCTGAGCGAAGCCGCGCAGGTGGATACCCTCCCGCAGGTAGTCCATGTCGTAGAGGTGCTCGCGCCAGCGGTTGTCGATCACCTGCAGCAGGATCGAGCGCTCGAGGAAGCGCATCAGCTCCTCGCCGAGCTGCGCCTCGCGCTCGTCGTAGGCGTTCATCGCGTCGTCGTCGAGCGCGTCTTTGAGCTTTTCGCGGTCGACCGTCTCCGGCGCCAGCGAACCGACATCGATGCTGACCGGCCAGATCAACCGCAGTTGCGTCTCCAGCTCTCCGAGGTCCCATTCGTCGAGATCGTCGCCGGGGGTGTACTCGTCGACGAGACGATCGACCACACCCTCGAGCTCGTCGCGAGCGTTTTCAGAGATGTCGCGCCCTTCGAGGATCTCGCGCCGGTATTTGTAGACGACGCGGCGCTGCTCGTTCATCACGTCGTCGTACTCCAGCACGCGTTTGCGAATCAGGAAGTTCTGCTCCTCGACCTTCTTCTGGGCGCTCTCGACCGTTTTCGTCAGCATCTTCGCCTCGAGCGGCATCTCGCCGCCATCCTCGTCGACCGGACCGAGGCGATCGAGGATTTTGTAAATGCGCTCGCCGGCAAAGAGGCGGATCACGTCGTCTTCGGCCGAGAGGAAGAAGCGCGACTCGCCGGGATCCCCCTGGCGACCGGAACGGCCGCGCAGCTGGTTGTCGATCCGACGCGACTCATGCCGCTCGGTGCCACAGATGAAGAGCCCGCCGAGCTCGCGCACTACCTCTGCCTCGGCTTTGCACTGCGGCTCGAGCTCGGCAGCCTTCACCGCCAGCGCCTCCTCGTAGCCCTCGCTTTCGTGGGCGATCCCTTGCTTCTTCAGCTCCGCGATCGCCAGGTGCTCAGGATCGCCGCCGAGCTTGATGTCGACGCCGCGGCCGGCCATATTGGTGGCGATCATCACCGCCCCCTTGCGCCCGGCCTGGGCAATCCGCTCACCCTCCTGTTCGGCGTGCTCGGGCTTCGCGTTCAGCACCACATGTGGGATCCCGTCACGCTTCAGGGCCGCGGAGATCATCTCCGAAGTCTCGACCGAGACGGTGCCGACGAGGGTCGGCTGGCCGGCCTCGTGGCGGCTGACGATTTCCTCCTGGACAGCCTTCCACTTGCCGTCTTTGGTTTTGAAGATCTGGTCGTTGTGGTCGGCCCGGACCATCGGCCGGTTGGTCGGGATCTCGACCACCGGGATTTTGTAGATCTTCATGAACTCGGTTGCCTCGGTTAGAGCGGTGCCGGTCATCCCGGAGAGCTTGTCGTAGAGACGGAAGTAGTTCTGCAGGGTGATCGTCGCCAGCGTCTGGTTCTCCTCGCCGATCGCCACCCCCTCCTTCGCCTCGACCGCCTGGTGCAGTCCCTCCGACCAGCGCCGGCCCTCGAGCATGCGGCCGGTGAACTCGTCGATGATCATCACCTGGCCGTCGACGACGCCGTAGTCCTTATCGACTCTGTAGAGCGACTCGGCCTTCAGCGCCTGGACCAGGTGATTAACGAGGCTGCCGTGCTCGCCGAGGTAAAGGTTGTCGATGCCGAGAAACTCCTCCGCGTGCTTGACCCCGCGCTCGGTCGGCGAGACGGTCTTGTGCTTCTCGTCGTACTCGTAGTCGTAGTCGACGTCCGAGGTGTCCTTTGACTCACCGAGCGATTTCAGTTTCGTTTTGGCCGGGACGCCTTTCAGTCGTTTCGCCAGCCGGGCGAAGTCGTAGTAGGTCTTCGCCGCCTGCTCGGGGGCACCGGAGATGATCAGCGGCGTCCGCGCCTCGTCGATGAGGATGTTGTCGACCTCGTCCACGATCGCGAAGTGGTGACCGCGCTGGACGCAGTGCTCGAGCTGGGCCGACATGTTGTCGCGCAGGTAGTCGAAGCCGAACTCGGAATTGGTGCCGTAGGTGACGTCGCAGGCGTACTTGCGCTGCCTGGTCTCGTGATCGTCGCCCTCCTGCAGCGCCGCCACGGAGACGCCCAGCGCGTCGTAGATCGGCGTCATCCATTCCGAGTCGCGGCGGGCCAGGTAGTCGTTGACGGTGACGAGATGGACGCTGTCGCCAGCCAGGGTGTTGAGGAAGACGGCCAAGGTCGCGGTCAGGGTCTTGCCCTCGCCGGTTTTCATCTCGGCGATGGCCCCGTCGTGGAGGACCATGCCCCCGACCAGTTGCACGTCGTAGTGGCGCTGACCGGTCGAGCGGCGTGACGCCTCGCGGGTCAGCGCGAAGGCCTCCGGCAGCAGATCGTCGAGGGAGGTGCCTTTGCGGGCGCGCTCACGCAGTTCGTCGGCCACTTCACGTAGCTCGGCGTCGGCGAGCGCTTCCATCTCCGGCTCGAAGCGGTTGATCGCCTCGGCGCGCTTCTCGTAGGCCTTGAACTTGCGCCCCTCCCCGACGCGCAGAGCCTTCGTAACCAAGTCCATCGCAGGCATCGGTCAAGAGTAGCGGTGCGGAGGAAGCGCAGATGTCCTCCCTTGACGCAAGAGCTTGAGCGGGCGTACGATCGGCGGCAGACACCCAAGAGGAGGCACTCCATGCGGATTGAGATTCGCGGCCGCAACGTCAAGTTAACCGACGAGCTGGAGGAGCTGGTGCGAAAACGCTTCCAGCGACTCGGGAGACAGGTGTCCGGGCTGGCGACTCTGGAAGTGGTGCTCTCTGAGGAGCGCAACCCTTCGATCGCCGACAGCCAGGTCGCCGAGGCGACTTTCTACCTCAAGGGCGTGACCCTTCATGCTCACGAGGCCTCGCCGGAGATGGCCCACACCGTGCACGAGCTGGCTGAGGACGTGCGACGGCAGGTCAAGAAGCATCGGGAGTTGCGGCGCAAGCGGCGTCGTACGCGGAGGTTGGTCGGGGAAATGCGGGGGCGGACTGTAGAGACCTAGGACAGTGCGAGGGAGGGCGCGGGGCTCCTCCGTCGGAGGCCGTTCGTCTGGCAGTGCGCGTTGTGCGTGACCTTGCCGCTCCCAAAGCCTCCGCCAGAAGAGCCCCGCG
>DASYLY010000089.1:0-17603 GCA_036009365.1 Solirubrobacterales bacterium | reverse complement strand
GGTCGCACCAACGACCAGTTCGACGAGGCCCATATCGACGGCGCCCTCAGCGCCTCCGCCTACGACACCGGCTTCGCGACCAAGGTCTCCCGCGTCGCCCCGCCCGGCGCCGACGTGATCGTCGTCGCCGCCTCCGACTGGGACGAGCAGCAGGCAGCCGAGCTGCTGGCGGCAGTGGGGATCCCGGTGCGGGGCTTCCTCGAAGGAGGGATGACCGCCTGGCGCACGGAGAACCGCCCGGTCCAGAGAATCGAGCTGATCGACCCAGACACGCTGGCGCAGCGCCTGCAGAGCGCCGAGCCGCCGCTGGTGCTCGACGTCCGCAACGCCGCCGAGTACGCCGGCGAGCACATCCCCGGCTCACTCCACATCCCCTACGGAGACCTGGCGACTCGGATCGACGAGCTGCCTCGCGATCGGCCGATCGCGGCGATCTGCCGCGGCGGCAAGCGCAGCGGGCTCGGAGCCTCGATCCTGCAGCGCGAAGGCTTCGCCGACGTCGTCCACGTCGGCCAGGGAGTCGGCGTCTGGCGCGACGCCGGTCACCCGGTGCAGAGCCTGCAAGGTTAGGACTCATCATTTTTGGGTAGCGATGCTGCCATGAGCCAAACCAAGCTTGGCGCGCTCGCCGCGTCCCTCCTCCTTGTCATGGCAATCCTCGCTCCGAGCACCGCCTCGGCCTGGGCACCGGCCTCCACCGCCTCCATCCACCCCGGCGTCCAGACCTACACCGAAGGCGGCCAGTGCACCGCCAACTTCGTCTTCGCGGAGGGATCCGACGTCTACTTGGGCCAGGCAGCCCACTGCTCGGGCACCGGCGGACAGACCGAAACCGACGGCTGCAGCAGCGGCTCGCTGCCGGTCGGCACCAAAGTCGAAGTGAAAGGCGCCAGCAAACCGGGGACGATGGTCTACAACTCCTGGCTGACGATGCAGGCCAGGGGCGAGACCGATCCCGATGCCTGTGCCTACAACGATTTGGCGCTGATCAAGCTCGATCCGGGGGATGTCGGCAAGGTCAACCCGTCGGTGCCCGGGTTCGGTGGGCCCACCGGGCTCGGCACTGCCGGCGGCCTCGGCTCGACCGTCTACTCCTACGGCAACTCCTCGCTGCGCGGCGGCATCACCAAACTGAGCCCGAAGCAGGGGATCGTGATCCAGAACGAAGGCAACGGCTGGAGCCACGTCGTCTCCACCCTCACTCCGGGCGTGCCCGGTGACTCCGGCAGCGGCTTCCTCAACGGCTCGGGCGAGGCGATCGGTGTGCTCAGCACCCTGCAACTGGCGCCGCTGGCCGGGACCAACGGCGTCGGCGACCTTGGCAAGGAGCTCGCCTACCTGCATTCGAACACCTCTTTCACCGCAGTCCAGTTGGTGCCAGGCACCGAGGCCTTCAAACCCAATCTGGTCGGGGCGATCCTCGGCTCTTAGGAAGGCAGCTCGGCGAGCAGGCCGGGGAGGTCGAGGGGGGCGACGGTCATCGCCACCCTCTCCCCTCCCCCGTCCAGCGGCCGTGGCCACTGCTCACGTGGCCGGTCCCAGTACAGCTCGACCCCGTTGCCGTCGGGGTCAGAGAGATAGAGGGCCTCGCTGACCCCGTGATCGGAGGCTCCCTCGAGCCGGACACCGGCTCCCTCGAGGCGGCGCAGGGCGTCCGCGAGGGCACCGCGAGTCGGATAGCGGATGGCGACGTGGAAGAGGCCGGTGGTCCCCGGCGGCGGCGGCGAGCCGCCCTTCGAGTGCCAGGTGTTGAGGCCGATGTGGTGGTGGTAACCACCGGCTGAGACGAAGGCCGCCTCGTCGCCGAAACGTTGCTGCAGCTCGAAGCCGAGGACGCCGCAGTAGAAGTCGAGAGCACGCTCGATGTCGGCCACCTTGAGGTGGACGTGGCCGATGTCGACGCCGGCGTCAATCGGCTCGACAGGCTTCTCCATCGACCGAGCCTACTCCCCGTCGAGGGCCTCGTTGACAAGGCGATCGGCGTCGGCGTTGTGCTCCCGCCGCACATGGCGGATCGACCACTTCGGGAACGGTGTCAGTGCCCGCTTCACCTGCGCGTGCAGCTCGCGCATGTCGGCGTTCTTGACCTTGTATTTGCCTTCGACCTGGCGCACGATCAGCTCCGAGTCGCCGATCAGCTCCAACTCCTCGGCGCCGTGCGTCGCCGCCAGCTCGATTCCCAGCAGCAGCGCCCTGTACTCGGCAACATTGTTGGTCGCCCGGCCAATTGTCTCGCCGCGCTGGTCGACCACCTCGCCGTCGGGGCCCCGCACCACCGCGGCGATCGCCGCCGGGCCGGGATTGCCGCGGGCGCCGCCGTCGACGTTGACCGTCAGCTTCGCCACTGCGCGTTCCACTGTCTCGCCGCCGCGTCCAACTCGGCGATCTCGGTGCCCTTGCCAAGCTCGACGATCGGCCGCTCCTCCTCGCCGGCGGCGACTATCCACTGGTACCAGGTGAGCTCCCAGGCGACGGTGATGCGGGCGGCGGCGGCGCTGCCGGCAGCCGCCCCGATCGAGACCCTCGGCTCACCCAGCGTGCGGGTGAGGCCGGCAACTGTGCGGACCTCCTCGCTGGCGTTGAAACGGGCGACCGCGACTTGGAAGTTGTCCGCGACCGCGGTGATCACGCCGGCTGCAGATGCGACTTCAGGCGCATGACCGCCTTCGTGTGCAGCTGAGAGACCCGCGACTCGGTGACGCCGAGGACCTCGCCGATCTCCCGCAGGGTGAGGTGCTCGTAGTAGTAGAGGGCGACGACCAGTTGCTCGCGCTCGGGCAGCGAACCAATCGCCTCGGTCAGGCGGTCCTTGACCTCGCTGCTGTCGAGCGCCTCCTGGGGGTCGGCGGCACCGTCGTCGGGAATCGTGTCGAGCAGGGAGACCTGGTCGCCGGAGGAGTCAGAGACGGTCCAGAGCTCGTCGAGGGCATAGACAGAGGAGTTGGCGATCTCCAGCAGCGAAGACTGCAGCTCTTCGACGCTTGTCCCCAGTTTGTGGGCCAGCTCCTCCTCGGTCGGCGCCCGTTGCAGCTCGTGCTCGAGCTTCGACTGCGCCGCTTCGATTTCGCGGGCGCGGGAGCGAACCGAGCGGGGCACCCAGTCGAGCGAGCGCAGTTCGTCGATGATCGCGCCGCGAATGCGGGTCATCGCGAAGGTCTCGAACTTGATTCCGCGCTCCGGCTCGAAGCGCTCGATCGCACCGATCAGGCCCATCAGCCCGTAGGAGATCAGGTCGGCGTCTTCGACATGGGACGGCAGGCCGGCGCCGAGCCGGCCGGCGACGAATTTGACCATCGGCGAGTAGGCGACGACCAGACGCTCGCGCGCGGTGTTGTCCCCCTCGTCCTTGTAGCGGCGCCAAAGATCGCGCAGCTCCACCTCTTTTACGCCGGTTTCCATCAGTTCCTCAGCGATTCTACGTTCGTTGGCGGATCCGCGATCATGCGCGAGGGTGGCTTGCAGCGTAGGTGTCGCGCAGGCGGGCCGCATCGACCCGCGTGTAGACCTGGGTCGTGGAGATCGAGGAGTGGCCGAGCAGCTCCTGGATCGTCCGCAGATCGGCGCCACCCTCGAGCAGATGGGTGGCGAAAGAGTGGCGCAGGGCGTGCGGGGAGACGCCGGTGGCAATTGCCGCTTCGCGGACCCAGAGGCCGAGGCGTCGGGTGACGTCGGATGGCGATAGCCGCCGGCCGCTCTTGGAGAGGAATAGCGCCGTCTCGCCGCGATCGGCGAGGAGCGCGTGGCGACCGCGGTCGAGGTAGCGGCGCAGTGCGAGCTGGGCAGGCTCGCCGACCGGCAGCACCCGTTCCCTGCCGCCCTTGCCGAGCACGCGCAGCTGCTCACTCTCGAAGTCCAGAGAACGGCAATCGAGGTTGACGATCTCCTCGCAGCGCAGACCGCAGGAATAGGCGAGCTCGAGCATCGCCCGGTCGCGCAGCTCCAGCGGCGCGGCGGCCGGGATCCGCTCCAGCAGCGTCCGCATCTGCTCGCCGCTCAGCACCTTCGGCAGCCTCTCCGCCCGCTTCGGACTGGAGACCAGCTCGGCCGGGTTCTGACTCGCCCGCTCGGTGCGGACGAGGAAGCCGTAGAGGCTGCGGATCGCGGCCAGCTTGCGGGCAACCGTCGCCGGCGCCGCCTTCGCGAAGGAGAGCCCGGCCGCGTAACGGCGCACGTCGCGGTAGCGGATGCCCTCCGGACCGAGCCCCAAATCTTTCGCCCACTCCGCGAACTGGTCCAGATCGACCGCATAAGCCCGCCGCGTCCGCTCCGCCGACCCCCGCGCCATCAAGTCGCGATCAAACTCCGTCTGCGCTTCCACCCAGTTCACAAAACTTGATTCGCCTCGGTTCCCGCGCGTCCTGCGCACGGGCCGCTATCCAATAAATATCGGCGTGCCGACTTCGACCAAGTCGTAGAGTTCTTCCACGTCCGGAATCGCCATCCGCACACAGCCGTGCGAGGCGGCGGACCCCAGCGAGTAGGTCTCTTCGGTGCCGTGGATGCCGGCGCCTTCGTAGATGCCCATCCAGCGAGCCTTGATCGGATTCGACGGTCCCGGCGGGATCGATTGGCCGGCGAGGCTGCCGGCCCAGTCGGACTCCGGCACGTTCCAGGTCGGGTTTTCCTGCTTTTCCTGGATCGCGTAGAGGCCTTCGGGGGTTTCCAGCCCTTCCTGGCCGACCGCGACGGTGTAGGTCTTCGCCAACTTCAGGTTTTCCCACAGTCGCAGCGTGTAGCTGCCGCGATCGAGGGTGAGGTATGACGGGTACTCGGCGGCGACTTCCTTCTTGGTCACCTCGGGCTTGGTCGCGTGGACGCGGGCGATCACCGTGTGCGGTGCGTTGGCGTTCAGCACGGCCGCCTTCAGGTCCCTGGTCAGCAGGTTGTCGCGCAGCTTGCGGCCGTACTCGCCAGAGACGACTTCGAGCGAGGCGGCGCTCGGTTCGACGCTTGCGTTCTGCGGTTCGCGGTTGATCTCCGCCGCCACCTTGCGGACAAAGCGGTTGACCGCGGGCTCCGAGTAGGTGACCTCGGCCGAGATGCCCTCGTCGACTTCGCCACCACTGACATAACGAACGAGCCGGCCGGGCAGGCCGCCGTCCTGGCTATTGGCAATCGCATCCTCAACCGCGGCGTCGAGGTCCGCCCGAACCTTCAGCTGCTCGCCGGGCAGTCGCCAGTTCTCGCCGTCGAAGCTCACCCGCAGGGAATGGCGCAGCGGCGCCAGCAGCTCGCGGCGGACGAGCGCTTCGGCTTCCTCGGCATCGAGACCGCCGACGTCGACACCGCCGATCGTGATCCCCTCGGCGATCTGGTCCTTCTGCGAGCTGTCGTAGGCGTAGGCGCCCACGGCCCCGAAAACCACCACGAGGACCGCGAGGACTGCGGCTATCTGACTCTTGCGGCCCATCTCTATCTCCGACCCACCTTCGGCACGCGACACACTTTCTTTCGCACAGTCTAGGCAGATGGATCATTCGGCCATACCAGTCGTATTCCTTGCAACCTTGGTACCGGCACCCGCCGCGGAGGGTGGCGATTACCGGGGACGAGGCGGGTATGTTTCGGGCGTGCGCTCGAAGGACGATGTCCGCGTCGAGGTCTGGAAAGCGATGGAACGCGAGGGCGTCTCCCGCTTTCCCGGCGCCGAGGGAAGGATCCCCAACTTCGCGGGAGCCAAGCTGGCGGCCGAGAAGCTCGCCGGGCACCGGATCTGGAAGCGCGCCCGGGTGATCAAGGCCAACCCCGACTCGCCGCAGACCTACGCTCGCCGCATCGCCCTCGAAGAGGGCAAGACCGTGATCATGGCGGTGCCGCGGCTACGCGATCCTCATCCTTTCCGCGTGCTCGATCCGAAGCACCTCTCGAAAGGGGCGATCAAAGAGGCGGCGACGATCAAGGGGGCGCTGAAGCACGGCCGGGTGGTTGCGCTCGACGATCTGCCGGAGATCGATTTCGTCCTCTGCGGCTCGGTCGCGGTCAACCTCAGCGGCGCCCGAGTCGGCAAAGGCGGCGGCTACCACGACCTCGAGTACGGGATCCTGATCGACGCCGGCAAGATCGACGACCACACCACGGTCGCGACGACGGTGCACCCGATGCAGATCCTGCGCCAGCACCTGATGGTCACCGCCCATGACCTGCCGGTCGACGTGATCGCCACCCCGCGCGCCGTGATCGAAGTCGAGCGCCAGTACGAGCGGCCGCGCGGCATTCTCTGGGACCACCTGCAACCTCCGCAGATCCGCGAGATCCCGGTGCTGGAACGCATGGGGTATGCCTGAGGCGACGGCTCGCGACCCTCGCCTCGTCTCCGGCTCGGACTACGGCAACCCGGACCCGGAGTGGCGGCGGGTGGACTGGCGGCAACATCTACGTCGTGTTCAGCTTCCCGGGGCCGAGGTCAACTATCTGGAGATCGGCGAGGGCGAGCCGATCGTCTTCGTCCACGGCATCTCCGGCTGCTGGCAGAACTGGCTCGAGAACCTGCCCCACTTCGCTCGCGGGCGGCGAGTGATCGCACTCGACCTGCCCGGCTTCGGGGCAAGCCCGATGCCGTCATGGCCGATCGACATGCCTGCCTACGGCCGCCTCCTCAACGACTTCTGCGAGAAGCTCGGGGTCGAGAACGCCGTCCTGGTCGGGAACTCGATGGGCGGACTGGTGGCGATCGAAGCCTGTACCACCAGCCCGACGCGGTTCGACCGCCTTGTCCTGGTCTCCTCAGCCGGGATCCTCAACACCTGGCAGCCGCAGCCGCGAGCGACCGCCACTGCCTGGGCCTGGAAGCACATCGGCCCGCACTACCATCGTCGCGGCCGCGAGATCGTTACTCGGCCGCGGGCACGCCAGATCGTCTTCGGTCCCTTCATCCGTTACCCCTCGCGCCTGCGCGGTGACCTACTGCTCGAGCAGATGGACAACGGACTACGCCGAGCGGACGGCTTCGGCGACGCGCTGCAGTCGGTGATCGAGACCGACATCCGCGAGCAGGTCGGGCGGATAGAGCTGCCAACCCTGGTCATCGGCGGCCTTTCCGACCGTGTCGTCCCGGTCGCCGCCGCGGTCAGCCTCCATCGCCGCATCTCCCACTCCCGCCTGGAGATCTTCGAGCGCACCGGCCACGTGCCGCAGCTGGAGCGGCCGCTCCGCTTCAACGCCGTCGTAGAAGAATTCCTCACGAGCTAGCGGCCAAGCAGATCAAGGACGCAGGGAGCGTGGGCGTGCTCCGCACGCGAGCGACCGAGGACGCCGAGATGCGCTGTGCCGCCTAGCTCGTGACCGCGCCTTGTGATGCAGATGAGACAGTCGCGGCGTACTTCGCCATTACGCCGGGACCAAAGGGGGAGTCGGGCGACTCGTAGGCGGCCACGCGGGCGGCGATCTCCTCGTCGGAGAGGGCGACGTCGAGGGCGCGGGCGTCGATATCGACAGTGATCTCATCGCCCTCTTGGATCGCCGCGATTGGTCCGCCCTTGGCGGCCTCGGGGGCGATGTGGCCGATCATCAGGCCGCGGGTGGCGCCGGAGAAGCGGCCGTCGGTGACCATCGCGACGCTCTCGCCGAGACCCTCGCCGACGATCGCCGCGGTCACCTGCAGCATCTCCCGCATACCGGGCCCACCGATTGGGCCCTCGTTGCGGATCACGACGATGTCGCCGGCGTTGATCTTCTGGTCCTTGACCGCGCGGAAGCACTCCTCTTCGGACTCGAAGACCCGGGCCGGACCGGTCTGCCGGCGCCGCTCCGTGCCGGCGACCTTGACCACGGCGCCCTCCGGAGCCAGGTTGCCCTTGAGAATTGCCAGTCCGCCTTCGGCCTTGACCGGGTCCTCGAGCGGGCGCACCACCTCCTGTCCAGGCTTCTCGGTTGCTTCGGCGGCGACCTCGCCGATCGTCTTGCCGCTGACCGTGATCGCCTCGCCGTGCAGGTTGCCGGAGTCGGCCAGCCGCTTGAGGATCACCGGCACGCCGCCGGCGGCGTAGAGGTCGGTGGCCACGAAGCGTCCGCCGGGCTTGAGGTCGGCGAACAGCGGCGTCGCCCGCGAGATCCGCTCGAAGTCATCCATCGTCAGCTCGATGCCGAGCTCGTGGGCGAGCGCGATCAGGTGCAGGACGGCGTTGGTCGAGCCGCCGGAGGCGCAGACGCAGGCAATCGCGTTCTCCAGGGAGTCGCGGGTGATCACCTTGCTGGGGGTGATGTCGTCGGCAAGGACGCGGATCACCAGCTCGCCAATTCGCTCGGCAACGGTGTTCTTATCGTCGTCTTCGGCCGGGACCATCGCCGAGCCGCCGGCGCTGATTCCCAGCGCCTCGAAAGCGCAGGCCATCGTGTTGGCGGTGAACTGACCGCCGCAGGCGCCGGCGCCGGGGCTGGCGACGCCCTCGAGCTCGTGCAGTTCCTCGTCGCTCATGTTGCCGGCGTTGTGGGCACCGATCGCCTCGAAGATGTCGAGGATCGTGACGTCGCGGCCGTGCCAGTGGCCGGGCGCGATCGAACCGCCGTAGAGCAGCACCGAAGGCACGTCGAGCCGGGCCAGCGCCATCGCGCAGCCGGGGATCGTCTTGTCGCAGGCGCAGAGGGCGACGATCGCGTCGAATTGGTAGCCGCGAGCCATCAGCTCGATCGAGTCGGCGATCACCTCTCGACTGATCAGCGAAGCCTTCATCCCCTGGGTGCCCATCGTCACCCCGTCGGAGACGGCGACGGTGTTGAACTCCATCGGCGTGCCGCCGGCGGCACGGACACCCGCTTTGACGTACTCGGCCAGTGCCCGCAAATGGAAGTTGCAAGGCATCGCCTCGGTCCAGGTGTTGGCGATCCCGATCGTCGGCCGGCTCAACGCGTCGTCGTCAAAGCCGATCCCCTTCATGTAGGCGCGCGAGTGAGCGCGGTCGGGGCCGTCGAAGACGGCGGCGGAGCGAGGGCGCGGAAGCTTCGTCGTCGTACTGCCGTTCGTGCTCATCGCCCAAATCTACTGAGGCGGTCCAGAGGCGAGACCGAAGACGTCCACAGGGCCGGGACCCTCACCAAGCTCCCGTAGGCCAGCGGCGACCGCAGACGAAGCCACCACTCGAGCCTTGCGGGCTGCTTCGAGCGGCGTCTCGCCGTGGGCGAGGAAGGCAGCGAGGGCCGAAGAGTGGGTGCAGCCGGAGCCGTGGGCGGCACCATCGGGATGGCGCTCACCGGGAATCTCGACCAATTGCTCGCCGTCGAAGAAGAGGTCAATCAGATCCTCACTGTGACCGCCGGTGACAACTACTGCCTTCGGACCGAGCGCCAACACACCACGGGCGAGCTCCTCCTGGCTCGCCTCGGCTCCGGCACCGGTCAGAACTCGCGCCTCGGGGATGTTCGGGGTCACCACAGTGGCCATCGGCAGCAGGCGGATGATCAGCCGTTCCTTGGTGTCCTCGTCGAGCAGCACCGCACCGCTCTCGGAGACCATCACCGGATCGAGGACAACCGGGGCCTTGTGGAAGGTCAAGGCGATCGCCGCAACTACCCCCTCAACCGTTTCCGGCCTACCGAGCATGCCGATCTTGATCGCGTCGATACCGATATCGCTGCCGACGGCGTAGATCTGATCGAGAACCATCTTCGACGAGATCTGCTCGACCGCTTCGACTCCAACCGTGTTTTGCGCCGTGACCGCCGTGACCGCCGTCATGCCATGCACGCCGCAGCGTGCGAAAGCCTTCAAGTCAGCTTGGATGCCGGCGCCGCCACCAGAGTCCGAGCCGGCGATGGAAAGCACGGCTGGCGTGCGTCGTCGTCTAGCCATGACAGCAGCCTAGATACCCGCCCCGGGCGGCGGCAGCAGGGTCCGGGAGTAGGTTCCCAGCGCCGAGCAGCTGAGATAGCCGAGCAGCTCAAGGCGGGTTAAGGTGGCGGCGGCCTCGGCCGCGGCGGTGCCGAGGGCGACGGCGACGCTGTCGCAGTCGGCGGCACCGCTCTCGACCGCCGCGAGGACTTCCGCGAGCGGACGATCAAGCGACGGACCGGTGCGGGCAACGCGCTTGACTCCAACTCCAAGGATCGCGTCGAGCACGTCCTGAGCGTCGCGGACGACGCAGGCGCCACCGGCGAGAAGGCCATTGGGACCCGCCGACATCCGCGATGTGACCGGGCCGGGGACGGCGCCAAGATCGCGCCCGAGGTCAGCGGCGAGATCCATCGTGATCAGCGATCCTGAGCGCTCCGCCGCCTCGACGACCACGGTCATCCCGGCCAGCGCCGCCATGATCCGATTACGAGCCGGGAAGGTCCACTTCCAGGGACTCGCTCCCGGCGGCAGCTCGGACAGCACCAAGCCCCTTTCGCAGATCCGCCTCCACAGCGAGTGGTGAGCGGCGGGGTAGGCGATGTCGGGGCCGCAGCCCAGCACGGCGATCGTCGCGCCGGCATCAAGGGCGCCGCGGTGAGCGCAGCTGTCGATCCCAAAGGCGAGGCCGCTGATGACGACCATTCCGGCCGCGGCCAGCTCGCGGCCGAGATCCCGCGCCACCTCACGTCCGTAGGCACTGGCGCGACGGGCGCCGACAATGGTCACGGCGCCGTCAGACCGGAAGTCCTCGAGCAGCAGCGGGTCGCCGCGGCCGATCAGTGCCCAGGGCGCGTCAGCGGCGTCACGCAGCGAACCTGGATAGAGATCGCCGTGCCGGCAGCAGGCCCAGCATCCCGCAGCCGTCAGCTCGTCCTCGAAATGCTGCTCTCGCATCGTTTCGACCCGGGCCAGCAAGTGGCCCGCGACCTTCGGTGCCGCGGCTGCGGTCAGGTCCTCGTTGGAGAGCCTCAGCAGCTCCGGTGAGCGCGAGCCGGGAGAGCCGGTCGCGATCCGCTCGATGTAGGGGCCAAGCAGGGCGAGCAACCAGGCGCGGCGCAGGCAATCGGGGCAGGCGCGTGGCTTAATCACGGTCGCGCCGCCGCAGTTGCAGGGCCTGTGCCATCTGCTCACGTCCGATCGTCTCCACCGCATCCAGGTCGGCGATGGTCTGGCCCAAGCGCAGAACCCGGTCGTGGGCCCGGCCGCTGAGACGGTGACGCGAGTAGAGCTCGGCCAGCAGCCCCGCCGCCTCGGGACTGACCCGGCACTCGCGCGCCTCCGTCGGGCTCATCTCGGCGTTGCACCGTCCCAATCCCAGCCGCGCCTCCTGCCGCTCGCGCGCGGCAACCACCCGCTCCCGCACCGGGGCCGAGGCCTCCCCCGGCCCCCCACCGATCTCGGCCGCGCTCGGCTGCCGCACCGCGGCGAGGATGTCGATGCGATCGGCCAGCGCACCGCTCAACCGCCCCTGGTAGCGCTGCACTGCCAGGGGCGCGCAGTCGCAGTCCGGGTCCGACTCTCCACGCCCGCAGGGACATGGGTTCGATGCGGCGACGAGCATGAAACGACAGGGCAGACTGCGGGCACCTGATGCGCGTGCGATCGAGACCGCGCCCGTCTCCAGCGGCGCCCGCAGCGCCTCCAGCGCGTCGCGGCGAAACTCGCAGAGCTCGTCGAGGAAGAGGACGCCGCGGTGGGCAAGGGTCGCCTCGCCCGGCCGCGGCGGACTGCCGCCGCCGATCAGTCCCGCGGGACTGATCGTGTGGTGAGGCGCCCGCAACGGGCGACCACCTGGCCGCGTCCCCAGGCGTCCGCAAGCGCTAGCGATCCTCGCCACCTCCAGCGCCTCGGCCGCCGCCAGCGGCGGCAGGATCGAGGGCAGCCTGCTCGCCGCCAGCGACTTGCCGGCGCCGGGCGGCCCAATCATCAGCAGGCTGTGGCCGCCCGCGGCGGCGACCTCGAGCGCGTGACGCAGGTGCGGCTGCCCGCGCAGATCGCCCAGATCGGGAGCGGCCGCTGTGCTCTGCAGAGAGAGCGGCAGCGGCTCGGGTCGGCGCGGCTCCCAGTCGCCGGTGGCCAGGGCCGGCAACCGGCCGACCGTGTCGAGCGGAATGACCTCGATGCCTTCGGCAAGCGCCGCCTCCGGACCGTTCTCGGTCGGCACCACGATCGCCTCGGCATCCTCCTCTCGCGCCGCCTCGGCAATCGCCAGCGCTCCGGGAACTCCCCGTACTGAGCCGTCGAGGGCGAGTTCTCCGGTCAACGCCACCCGCGGGAGCCGCTCCCACTCGAGTTGGCCCGAGGCGCTCAGCAGCGCCGCCGCGATTGCCAAGTCCATGCCTGGACCGACCTTGCGCAGGCTGGCCGGCGCTAGGTTGACGACGACCCGTCGCAGCGGAAACTCGAAGCCGCAGTTGACCAGCGCCGCCCGTACCCGCTCGCGCGCCTCGCGCACAGCGGCATCGGGAAGGCCGACGATCGTGAAGCCGGGCAGTCCGCGGTGGACGTCGACCTCGACGCGAACCGTCCGCGCCGCGATGCCGTCGAGGGTGAAGGTCTTTGCCGTGGCGAGCATGGAGACGACGCTACGGAGCAAGCAGTAACGCGTTGCGCGCAAGGCGCAAGAACTTCGTCACTTAAGTGGGGAGACTTCCGCGCGGCCACTACTTGGTCTGCTGAGATGACCGTCACTCGCCAGAAAATGGGTCAGCAGGCCGAGGTTCTAGTAGCCCGCCGCCTTACCGAGGCCGACTGGAAGATCCTCGCGCGCAACGCCCGCACCCGCCACGGCGAGCTCGACATCGTCGCCCTCGACGACCGCACTTTGGTCTTCGTCGAGGTCAAAGCCGGCCGCCTCGGAGCCAACTTCGGTCCGGAGCGCCCGATCCTCGCCATCGACCACCGCAAGCAGCGCCAGGTGCGCCGGCTAGCCGCGGCCTGGATGGCCGCCCACCGCGACCTCCCCTTCTACGCCGAGATCCGCTTCGACGCCATCGGCGTCACTTTCGACCGAGCTAACTGCGCGGTCGACATCGAGCACATCCCCAACGCCTTCTGAGTCAGGCGAGCCCGAGCTGGGTGTAAGCCACTGATTGGAATGAGCGTCGGTGCAAGGGCGAAATGCCGAGGCGGTGGATCGCGGCGCGGTGCTCGGGGGTCGAGTAGCCGACGTGCTCGTCGAATCCCCAGCCGGGGTGGCGGACGGCGGCCTCGTGCATGTAGCGGTCGCGGGTGACCTTGGCGATCACCGAGGCGGCGGCGATCGCGGCGCTGGTGCCGTCGCCTTCGATTACCGCGCGGTGCGCCACCCTGCAGTCGCGCAACGAAAACCCGTCGACGAGGCAGGTCGTGCCTGGCTCCGGCTGGAGCCGCTCCAGGGCATTTGCCAGAGCTTCGATGTTGGTCACATGGAGGCCGCGGCGGTCGATGCCGTCGGCCGCGCGGATGACGACGCTGACCCGCGTCGCCGCTCGCAGCACGCTCGGGAACATCTCCAACCGCATCTCCTCCGCCATCTGCTTGGAGTCGTGCAACCCGGCGAGGGCGCGGCGATCCGCGTGCGAGAGGGTCTCGTAGTCGAGCAGGACCCCGGCGGCGACCAGTGGTCCGGCCAAACAACCGCGACCGGCCTCATCAGCACCGGCGACGAAGCGGCTGCCAAGGCCGCGATCGAAGGCAAAGAGGCGGCGGCTGCGCGCCAGCCTGCGCCGGTGGGACTTAGAAGATGCCGATCCGGTCCGGCGGCCAGTAGGTGGCGAAGGCCTTTCCGATGATCCAGTCTCTGGGGACTGGTCCCCAGAAACGGCTGTCGTCGCTTGCTCCACGGTTGTCGCCCATCATGAAGTAGTGGTCGGGTGGAATGGTGATCGGCTTCGGCAGGTTGCAGGCGCTGGCACTGCCACAGGGAAGGGTGTACGGCTCATCGCTCTTTTCGACCCCGTTAACGACGGGGTGACCGTTTCTGACCGCGAGAGTGTCTCCCGGGCCGGCGACGATGCGCTTGATGAAGTTCTGGCTCGACTCCGCCGCGGTCGGTTGCGGACAAGCTTCCCGCGGGTCTTGGGCAATCCCGCACTCGGTGCCGCTGTCGGCCCCAGCCGGTGGGTGGAAGACGACGATGTCGCCGATCGAGGGATCGGTGAAGTGGTAGAGGAAGCGGTTGACGAGCACCCGCTGACCGACGTCGAGGGTCGGCTCCATCGACTGCGAGGGGATCTGGTACGGCTTGACCAGCCAAGCCTGTATCGCCAGCGCCAGACCCAGCGCGAGCGCAACGATAACGACGAGCTCAACCAGTCCCCCGCCGCGCCCCTTCGGCTTCGGGACCGCGAGTTTCAGGCCGTGTCCTTGCCGGAGTCGTCGGCGTCGACCGGCGACTCGTCCTCGGCATCCTCCGCTCCGGTGTCCTCGGTCTCCCCCGCCTCGGGCGCCTCGGCGTCCGTGTCTGCCGCCTTCTCGGCGCTCGCCTCCGGCGCCTCCTGCTCAGTCTCTGCCTCGTCTGCCTCTGCTGCTGGCTCCTCCTCGACGGGAGCCTCCGGCGCATCCGCCTCGGCAGCCGCAGTCTCCTCGGCCGCTGCCTCCGCGTCCTCCGCGGCGGGCGCCTCGACGCCTTCGGCCTCCTCCTGGGTCACACCCTCGGCGTCGACCGCCTCGGGCTCGGCCGCCGCACCGCTGGAAACCATGTCCTCGTCGATACCCCAGCGCCGCTCGGCGACACGAGCCGCCTTGCCGATGCGACCGCGCAAGTAGTAGAGCTTGGCGCGACGGACGGCGCCGCGGGCAGCGATCTCAAGTTTTTCAATCTTCGGCGAGTGCAGCGGGAACGTCCGCTCGACGCCCACTCCGAACGACTGCTTGCGCACCGTGAAGGTCTCGCGCACACCCGAGCCCTGGCGGCGCAGGACGATGCCCTCGAAGACCTGGGTGCGCTTGCGACTGCCCTCCACGACCTGGAAGTGGACGCGCACGCGATCGCCAGGAGCAAAGGAGGGAAGTCCCTTCCTTAGCTGGGCGCGCTCGATGCTGTCGATTACGGAGCTCATTTGGCGAGAAAAAACCGCCGGACCCGGGTTCGGGAGCCGCGCGGTTGCGGAATGGTATCTACTCCGCGCCCGGATCGAGCTGCTGGGCTCGCGCGCGGCTCTGTTCGAGCCGCCACTGCCGCACCTTCTCGTGGTCCCCGGAGAGCAGGATCTCGGGCACGTCCCAGCCCCGATAGCTGGCCGGCCGCGTGTAGTGCGGGTACTCGGGCATCCCCTCGAGAACCTGGCTGAACGACTCCTCGGCGGCGCTTTCGGCATGCCCGAGCGCGCCCGGCAACTTCCGCATCAGCACGTCCGCCACCACCATCGCCGGCAGCTCCCCCCCGGCCAGCACGTACCGACCGATCGACAGCTCGTCGTCGGCCAGGTGCTGGTGCACCCGATCGTCAAACCCCTCGTAGCGCCCACAGAGCAAAGCCACATGCGGCGCCGCGATCAGCTCCTCGGCAATCGCATCGTCGAGCAGGGGCCCGGTCGGCGAGAGCAAGACGACCCGCGGGCGCTTCCCCCCGTAGGCAGACTCCAGCGCCGCATCGACCACATCGACCCGCAGCACCATCCCCGCCCCGCCGCCATATGGCGAGTCGTCGACTTTGCCGGCGTTGACCGGCGTCGTGTCGCGATAGTTGAGCAACCGCAACTCGTTGCCTTCGGCGATCGCGTTGGTGACCGAACGCTGCCCGCGAAACCAGTCGAACGCCTCGGGGAACAGCGTGAAGATGTCGAGCTTCACGGGCGAGCCCGATCAGTCGAGAATGTCGACGATCACCCGTCGGTCGATCCGAACAGCGGCCGCCTTGGCAATCGTCCTGATCGCGTTGGCAACCCGCCCGCCCTTGCCGATCACCCGGCCGAGATCGTCCTCGGCAACCGTCACCTCGTAGACCAGGTCGCCATCCTCTTCCAGCTCCTCGACTACGACAGCGCCGGGATCCTCGACAAGGGCCTTGACGAGGAACTCGATCAGCTCGGTCATCGCGGCGGCGTCCGGCCTAGCTGCCAGATGCGGCGATGCCCTTGGTGCGCAACAGACCGGCGACCGTCTCCGACGGCTGGGCACCGTGCTCCAGCCAGTGGCGCGCGCGCTCCTCGTCGACGACAATCGTCGAGGGCTCGGTCTGCGGGTTGTACTGACCGATCGTCTCGATCGTGCGCCCGTCGCGGGGCGAACGTTTGTCGGCGACGACGATCCGCCAGATCGGGTTCTTCTTCGAACCCACCCTTCTGAGTCTTATCCGCACGGCCATAGGACGCGGCAGGTTACAGGACCGGCATGGCGATTAGCGCCTGCGCATCTTCGGCCTGGGAGCGGCGGCGCCGCTCATCTGGGCGAGCTGTTGTGGGTTGGGCATCTTGCCGCCGACCATCTGGCGCATCATCTTGCGCATCTGATCGAACTGTTTGATCAGCTGCTTGACGTTCTGAACCCGCGTTCCAGAGCCATTTGCGATGCGTTTGCGGCGCGAGCCGTTGATCATCGCCGGGTTCGCCCGCTCGGCCGGCGTCATCGAGAGGATGATCGCCTCGACCCGGTCCAGCTCGCTCTCGTCGATGTTGGCGTTCTTCAGCTGTTTCATCGCTCCCATGCCGGGAATCATCCCGATCAGGCCGCTGAGCGGGCCCATTTTGCGCACCTGGCGCATCTGCTGGAGGAAGTCCTCCAGCGTGAACTGGTCCTTTTTCAGTTTCGCTTCGAGGTCCGCAGCCTGGTTGGCGTCGACCTGCTGCTCGGCTTTCTCGATCAGGCTGAGGACGTCGCCCATGCCGAGGATGCGCGAGGCCATCCGGTCGGGGTGGAAGCGATCGAAGTCCTCGAGCTTCTCGCCGGTCGAGGCGAAGAGGATCGGCTTGCCGGTGACAGCCTTGACCGAGAGCGCGGCACCGCCGCGGGCATCGCCGTCGAGCTTGGTCATCACCACGCCGTCGAACTCGGCTGCCTCGGCGAAGGATTCGGCGACCCCCACCGCATCCTGGCCGGTCATCGCGTCGACGACGAGCAGGACGTTGTGGGGACGGGTGCGCTTGCGGATCTTCGCCAGCTCGTCCATCAGCTCGGTGTCGATGTGGAGACGGCCGGCGGTATCGACGATGAGGATGTCGCGCTGCTCGGCCTTGGCGCGCTCCAGCGCCCAGGAGGCGATCTCGACCGGGTCGGCTTCAGTCCCCTGCTCGTAAACGGCGGCATTGGCCCGCTTGCCGACCGTGACCAGCTGCTCGATGGCAGCCGGGCGGTAGACGTCGCAGGCGGCGAGGGCGACGTCCTTGCCAGCGGCGCCGAAGTGGAGGGCGAGCTTGGCGCAGGCGGTCGTCTTGCCGGAGCCCTGCAGCCCCGCCATCAGGATCACCGTCGGGCCGTTCTGGGTCATCGCCAGCTCGCGCCCGGTGCCTCCCATCAGGTCGGTCAGCTCCTCGTTGACGATCTTCACCACGTGCTGACCGGGGTCGAGGCTGTTCAGCACCTCGGCGTCGAGACAGCGCTCCTTCAGCGTCTTCGTGAACGCTTTGACAACCTTGAAGTTGACGTCGGCCTCGAGCAGGGCGAGGCGGATATCCCGCATCGCCGCATCGACGTCGGCCTCGGTCAGCTTGCCGCGGTTGCGGACGTCCGAGAGAGTCGCTTGGAGGCGGTCTGAGAGCTGGTCGAACATCTCGGTTGCAGCTTAGTGAGAGGAGATGTGGTCGGCGCGCGGGCGAATTGCGTTCGCCGGCTACGCCGGCTCCGGGATGTTGGAGCG
>DASYLY010000088.1:0-4480 GCA_036009365.1 Solirubrobacterales bacterium | reverse complement strand
GGGAGCTTCGCGTTGGCCTCGCCGTCTTTCGTGCCTGGCTTGTGGATTCGAGACGGGGGTTGGGTGCTGCCCCCGGAACGTATTAGCGGGAGGAGCGACTACCTCGAGGCGCCAGCAGCCCCGTCTCCATCGACGAGGTGCGAGTGAAGGGGGTAGTACCCAACCCCCGTCCCCACTGCGCCCCACCCCGGCCACGTAATATGGGCTCGATGACTGAACGCGCGACTTTCCGCCTCAAAACCGGCCTCGCCGAGATGCTCAAAGGCGGGGTGATTATGGATGTGGTGACCCCGCAGGAGGCGAAGATTGCGGAGGAGGCTGGGGCCTGCGCGGTGATGGCTCTGGAGCGGGTTCCGGCGGATATTCGTCGGGACGGTGGAGTGGCGCGGATGTCGGATCCGGCGATGATCAAGGGGATCCAGGAGGCGGTGACGATTCCGGTGATGGCGAAGGCCCGGATCGGTCACTTCGCCGAGGCTCAGGTGCTGCAGGCGCTCGAGGTGGACTACATCGATGAGTCAGAGGTGCTTACCCCGGCGGATGAGCGCAACCACATCGACAAGCTTGCCTTCGAGGTGCCGTTTGTCTGCGGCGCTACCAACCTTGGTGAGGCGCTGCGCCGGCTTGGCGAGGGGGCGGCGATGATCCGCTCCAAGGGCGAGGCCGGCACCGGCAACGTCGTCGAGGCGGTCCGCCACATGCGCGAGATCACCTCCGGCATCAAGCGCCTTGCACAGCTGCGACCCGAGGAGCTGGCGGCTGCTGCGAAAGAGCACCAGGCACCGCTCGAAGTGGTGCAGGAGGTGGCGGCTGCAGGATGCCTGCCGGTGCCGCTGTTCTGCGCCGGGGGCATCGCCACCCCCGCCGATGCGGCGCTGATGATGCAGTTGGGGGCCGAAGGCAACTTCGTCGGCTCCGGGATCTTCAAGAGCTCCGATCCGGAGCGACGGGCACGGGCGATCGTCGAGGCGACTACGCACTTCAATGACCCCGAGCGGGTCGCCGCGGCCTCGATCGGGTTGGGAGAGGCGATGCCAGGCCTGGAGATCGCCGACCTGGCCGCCGAGGACGCTCTGCTCCAGAACCGCGGAGCCTGACCCTGAACGTCGGCGTTCTGGCGATCCAGGGCGACTTTGAGGCACATGCCCGAACGCTGCGCGAGCTTGGCGCGACGGCAAGCGAGGCGCGCGTCCCCGAGGACCTAAGCGGGCTCGACGGTCTGGTCATACCTGGTGGCGAGAGCACGACGATCGTCAAGGGAATCGAGTCCGCCGGGCTGGAGCCGGCGATCCGCGCTCATCACCAGGCCGGCCGGCCGATCCTCGGCACCTGTGCCGGGATGATCGTCTGTGACGACGAGCACCTCGGTCTGATCGACGCCACCGCACGCCGTAACGCCTTCGGCCGTCAACTGCAGAGTTTCGAGGCCGATCTCGAGATCGATGGGATCGGCGACGAGCCGCTGCGAGCGGTCTTCATCCGTGCCCCCTGGGTTGAGCGCTGCGGGCCGGGCGTCGAGGTTCTGGCTTCCTACGACGGCCATCCGGTGGCGATCCGCGAGGGCGATGTACTGGCCTCCGCCTTTCACCCGGAGCTGACCGACGACCCCCGTTTCCACGCGATCTTCATGGCGATGACTACCAGCGCCCGCGAGCGCAAGGAGGCGGCGAGATGAGAGATCCAAGGGTGGCGGGGCTGGCAAAGATCCTGGTCGGATACTCGACCGAGGTAAAGGAGGGTGAGGTTGTCTCGATCGACGGTGAGACGGCGGCGGCGCCGCTGCTACTGGCGGTCTACGAGGAGGTGCTGAAGGCCGGCGCCCAGGCGATCCTCAACGTCGCCCTCGAGGGCCAGGTCGCCGCTTACTTCAAGCACGCCAGCGACGCCCAGCTGGAATGGATCTCGCCCTTCGCCGAGTGGATGGTCGACAACGCCGACGTGCGGATCGCGATCGGCGCCAGCACCAACACCCGCGAGCTCTCCGGGGTGCCGCCGGAGCGCCAGACGCTGCGGCAGACGGCCACCGGCGAGCTGATGGCGCGGGCGATGAAACGCAGCGCCGAGGGCGATTTCCGCTGGTGCTACACGCTCTACCCGACCAGCGCCTATGCCTCCGAGGCGGAGATGAGCCTGGCCGACTACGAAGACTTCTACTACGGCGCCTGTCTCGCCGACGACGCCGAGCCGCTGACCGCCTGGCAGCGCGCCTCGGAGGAGACGAAGCGGCTGGCGGGTTGGATCGAGGGTCACGAGGAGGTGCGGGTAACGGCGCCGGGCACGGACATCAAGCTCGGGATCGCCGGTCGCAAGTTCATTCCCTGCGACGGCCGCCACAACATGCCCGACGGCGAGTTCTTCACCGGGCCGATCGAGGACTCGGTCGAGGGTGAGGTCAGCTTTCATCTGCCGGCGGTGATCGGCGGCCGTGAGGTCTCCGGCGTGCGCCTCCGCTTCGAGGCGGGGAAGGTCGTAGACGCCAGCGCCGAGCGCGGCGAGGAGTACCTCCTGAAGCTGCTCGACACCGATGATGGTGCCCGCCGCCTCGGCGAGCTTGGGATCGGCACCAACTATGGGATCGACCGCGGTACTCGCGAGGTTCTGCTCGACGAGAAGATCGGCGGCACCGTCCACATGGCGGTCGGCACGAGCTATCCCGAGTCGGGCGGTGAAAACGAGTCAGCCGTTCACACCGACCTCGTCTGCGACCTCCGCCTCGGCGGCAAGCTCGAAGTCGACGGCGTCGTAATGCAGGAAGACGGCAAGTTCGTGGTCTGACGCTGTCAGGCCTGAGTAAGAATGGTGGCGATAACGCCACCGAAGCCGACGACCATGGTGGCGATCAGACCGGCGCCGACTTGCATGAAGGTGCGATTCATGGCAGCCATCTGCCCACCGAGGTCGGAGCGGACGGCCTGGAATTCGGTCCGCATTTCCATCCGCACGGCCTGGAATTCACGTTCGGTCCGGCTGAAGCCTTCGTCCACCCGGTGGGTCAGGTCGTCGAGTCGCTCGTCGGTCCACTTTTCCCTCACGGCCTCCATGGTGCCACTTTAGAAGGACAAACGCGACGTGTTGTCCGCACAAAGTGAAAATTGTGCGACGCGACTGTGGCGAGGTCCGTGACGCTTACTGGCTGGGCAGCGGCGAGCCGGAGAGCAGAAAAAACCAGACCGTGAGGGCGCAGGCGGCGAGGATCACCGAGCTCATCAGCACTGCCTCGACGATGGTGACGGTGCCGACGACGGGGCTGGTGTCGCGCATGCTCTTCAGCCAGGTCGGTCGCATCGGCGCCAGCCGGTTGGTGCCGGTGATGCGGATGTAGAGCTGGTTGAGACGTCCGAGAATCCAGGCGACGAAGACGATCGAAGCGAGGATCCCGACGGCGACGATCATGTATGGGCCGCCGCTGGGGAACTGCGTGGTCGAGAGCTTGGAGCCGATATAGACCCAGCTCAGCGGGATCGCCGTCCACAGCGAAAAGGACGCCAGCAACATCGCCACGAAGACGAGGCTCGCAGCCACTGCGCGAGCTGGGTGGTACCTGTGCGTCTCCGTTGCCATCGCCGATTCATAGAATGACAGGCGTGTCCGGTCATTCGAAGTGGTCCTCGATCAAACACAAGAAGGGCGCCGCCGACGCCAAGCGCGGCAAGCTCTTCAGCAAGCTCGCGCGCGCGATCACGGTCGCGGCCCGCGACGGGGGCGGCGATCCAGACGGCAACCCGACCTTGGCGACGGCCGTCCAGAAGGCCCGCGAAGCGTCGATGCCGAAGGACAAAATCCAGAAGGCGATCGACGTCGGCACCGGCGCTGGTGCCGACAGCGAGGCGATCGAAAGAATCCTCTACGAGGGCTACGGCCCCGCCGGGGTGGCGGTGCTGGTTGAGGCCCTGACCGACAACCGCAACCGGGCCAGCGCCGAGATCCGCTTCGCCTTCACCAAACACGGCGGCAGTCTCGGCGAGCCCGGCTCGGTGGCCTGGATCTTCGAGAAAAAAGGCGCAATCGCAGTCGACGCCGGGCGCTACGGAGAGGACGATCTGATGGCGGCGATCGACGCTGGCGCCGAGGATGTGCGCGAGGAGGGCGAGCGACTGCGGGTGCTCTGCGACCCGCACGACCTCAGCGCTGTGCGCAACGCGTTGGAGGAGTCCGGGGTGGAGATCGAGTCGGCCGCGATCGCTACCGAGCCGAAAAACAGTGTCGAGGTCAAAGGCCATGACGCGGAGAGACTGCTGAGCCTGCTCGACGCGCTCGACGACCAGGACGACGTCGACGAAGTCTTCGCCAACTTCGACATTCCCGAGGACGTGCTGGAGAAGTTGGCGGCTGAGGGGTAGGTGGCCCGGGGGCTGGGGTGCCCCTGTGGGAATTGAGTCGCACGCGCTTCGCGCGCAGCTCCAGATGATGCGGCGCGCCTATGGCGCGCAGATACCAGATTGCATATCGCGCGCTTCGCGCACATTCCCACAGGGGCACC
>DASYLY010000087.1:0-43266 GCA_036009365.1 Solirubrobacterales bacterium | reverse complement strand
CACCCTGCACAACCTGCGTGCCCGGATCGCTCAGCGAATGCTGGCACTTGCTGCCTGCATTGCGCTCAACCACAGGCTCGGGCGTCCGAGCCGTGCTCTGGTCGACTACGTCGCCTGAGGCGTGGAATCAATCATCTAGGGGCCTCTGAGTCTCAGAAGCTTCTGAGTGCCGGCGGTGCTTCCTCTTCGCTTAGCTGCCTGGGACGACCGCGCGAGGAAGCTTCCGTCCTTCTGGGCGTGTGGGTGGCGCGGATCGGGGGTGGCCTTGCTGAGCCTCAATAGGCACCGCTGAGAGAGGTTCCGGCGCCGCTAGGCGCCGTCTTGATTGCACCGGAGCGAAGCGCAGGTGCTAGGCGAAAGCAAGGCCACCCCCGATCCGCGCTAACCGATCCCCCTAGAATCGCCCGGCTTTGCCTGAACCCGTCATCTCCATCACCGGCCTGCGCAAGACCTACGGCGACAACGAAGCCGTTCGCGGAATCGACTTAGAGGTCAACGCCGGCGAGGTCTTTGCCTTCCTCGGCCCCAATGGCGCCGGTAAGACGACCACGGTCGAGATCCTCGAGGGCTACCGGAAGCGCAGCGGTGGCGAGGTGGCGGTGCTGGGAGAGGACCCGGAGCGGGCCGGTCGTGGCTGGCGCGAGCGGATCGGGATCGTCCTGCAGAGCTGCCGCCTCGATCCCTACCTGACCGTGCGCGAGTCGCTGCAGCTCTACGCCGGCTACTACAGCGCTCCTCGGCCGATCGACGAGGTGGTTGAGCTGGTCGGCCTCGGCGACAAGGCGGACGCGCGCACTGGCAAGCTCTCCGGCGGTCAGCAGCGCCGCCTCGACGTCGGCATGGCGCTGGTCGGCGACCCCGACCTGCTCTTCCTCGACGAGCCGACCACCGGCTTCGACCCCTCGGCGCGGCGCCAGGCCTGGGACGCGATTGCCGGGCTGCGCGAGCTCGGCAAGACCGTCTTCCTCACCACTCATTACATGGACGAGGCGCAGCGGCTGGCAGATCGGGTGGCGATCATCGCCCGTGGCGAGATCGTCGCCCGCGGCACTCCGGCCGACCTCGGCGACCGCCAGACCCAGGCGACGACGATCAGTTACCGCGGCCCTGAGGGTGAGGTCAGCCTCGACACGACGACGCCGGTGCAGGCGCTGCACGAGCTGACCGCGAAGGCCCTCGCCGAAGGCTTCGATCTCGAGGGCCTGGAAGTGAAGCGGCCGACGCTCGAGGACGTCTACCTCGAGCTAACGGCAGAGGTAGCCGAGTGAGCAGCGTGGCGCTGGTCGCCCACCAGTTCCGCTTCGACCAGAAGGCGTTCTGGCGCAACCCGGCGTCGGTCTTCTTCACGGTGATGTTCCCGGTCATCCTGCTGCTGATCTTCGCCACCGTCTTCGGCGACCAGACGATCGGGGTCAGTGGGGGAATCGAGGCGACGACCTACTACGTGCCGGCAATCATCACCCTCTCGGTGATCTCCTCGACGATGCAGAGCCTGGCGATGTCGCTGACGATCGCTCGCGACGATGGCCGCCTCAAGCGTGGCCGCGGCACGCCGATGCCGGCCTGGGTGTTCATCGCCGGCCGGGTCGGCAACTCGGTAGTGACGGCGTTGATCATGCTGGCGCTGCTGGCGGCGATCGGCCGCGTCCTCTACTCGGTGCCGTTTCCGTGGGGGCACCTGCCGGAGTTGCTGGCGACGCTGGTGATCGGCGCCGCCTCCTTCAGTTGCCTCGGCATCGCCCTCACCGCAGCGATCCCGAGCCAGGACGCGGCGGCGCCGATCGTCAACGCGCTGCTGTTGCCGCTCTATTTCCTCTCCGGCATCTTCATCCCCGACGACGAGCTGCCCAGCGGCGTCATCGACTTCGCCAACCACTTCCCGGTTCGCCCCTTCTTTGAGGCCTTCTTCGCCGCCTACATCCCCACCGGCGGCTCTGGGATCGAGTGGGGCAACCTCGCCGTAGTTGCCGCCTGGGGCCTCGCCGGCCTCGTCCTGGCGATCCGTTTTTTCCGCTGGACTCCGCGCGGCGGCTGAGGCGTCGCGCTTTCCCGGCGGCGGCCCGTATAGCCTCCCGGCCCGCATGTTGCATCACGTCCTCCTCGAGGTGTCTGATCTGGATCGAAGCGCCGCGTTCTACGACGGGCTGCTGGCGCCGCTTGGTTGGCGGCGCCACTTCGACGAGGACAAAACGATCGGCTGGGGGATCGCCAAGCCGGTCTTCTTCATCGCCGCTCATCACGAACCACGTCCCGGCTTCGGCCTGCTCAGCTTCTCCGGCCTCGGGATCGTCGCGGTCAAGGCGGCCTGGGAGGCGGGGGTCGGCTCCGGCGGCACCAGCGTCAGCGACCCCGGCGAGCGGCGCTCATACGGTTCGGGCTCCTACTCAGCTTTTCTCAAGGACCCGGACGGGTACGAGATCGAGATCACGATCGGCTCGGACTAGCTTCACCGGCTCCGTAGTATCGGCTCCCAAAACGAATTCAGGAGGCAATGACTTCATGGCAGTGAAGGTCGGCATCAACGGTTTCGGACGCATCGGTCGCAACGTCTTCCGCGCCGCGCACGCGGCGGGGGCCGACATCGAGTTCGTCGCGGTCAACGACCTCACTGACACCGGCACGCTCGCCAACTTGCTCAAGTACGACTCGATCTTGGGGCGCTTCCCGGGCGAGGTCGCTGCTGGCGAGGGCTCGATCTCGATCGACGGCAAGGAGATGAAGGTGCTCTCCGAGCGCGACCCGGCGGCGCTGCCCTGGGGCGATCTCGGCGTCGACGTGGTGATCGAGTCGACTGGCTTCTTCACCGCCCGTGCCGACGCCGCCAAGCACCTCGAGGCGGGGGCCAAGAAGGTCATCATCTCCGCGCCGGCCAAGGAGCCCGACGTGACCGTCGCCCTCGGCGTCAACTTCGACAGCGCCTACGACCCGGCCGCCCACGACATCATCTCCAACGCCTCCTGCACGACCAACTGCCTGGCGCCGCTGGCGAAGGTGCTGCACGAGGCATTCGGGATCGAGCAGGGTCTGATGACGACGATCCACGCCTACACCGCCGATCAGCGGCTACAGGACATGCCGCACTCCGACCCGCGTCGGTCCCGTGCCGCGGCTCTCAACCTGATCCCGACCACGACCGGAGCCGCCAAGGCGGTCGGCCTCGTCCTGCCGGAGCTAAACGGGAAGCTGAACGGGTTCTCGATGCGCGCCCCGGTGCCGGTCGGCTCCGCCGTCGACCTCGTCTTCACGACCCCGGATCCGCTGGACGTGGACCAGATCAATGCTGCGCTCAAGGCTGCTGCCGAGGGCTCGATGAAGGGCATCCTCGCCTACACCGAGGACCCGATCGTCTCCACCGACATCGTCGGTGACCCGCACTCGTCGATCGTCGACGCCGGCGGCACGATGGTGATCGGTGACGGCCGCATGGCCAAGGTGATCAGCTGGTACGACAACGAGTGGGGCTACTCGAACCGCTGCGTCGAGCTGGCCGGCAAGGTCCTCGCGGGCTGAGTCGCGGCAGACCGCGCCCGTGAGCTTCGACAAGGCCAGCGTCCGCGATGCCGAGGTCGCCGGTCGCCGCGTCCTGGTCCGGGTCGACTTCAACGTCCCGCTCGAGGGCGGGCAAGTCGCCGACGACACCCGGATCCGGGCGGCGCTGCCGACGATCGAACTGCTGCGCGAGCGCGGTGCCGCGCTTGTCCTCGCTTCGCACCTGGGACGACCGAAGGGCAAGCCCGACCCGGCGCTCTCGATGCGGCCGGTCGGCGCGCGGCTGGCGGAGCTGCTCGGTGCCGAGGTGAAGCAGGCCGGCACCGTGATCGGCGGCGACGTCGACCTGCTGGCCGGCGGGCTCGGGCCGGGCGACATGCTGCTGCTGGAGAACACCCGCTTCGAGCCAGGCGAGACCGAGAACGACCCGAAGCTGGCGGAAGCACTTGGCCAGCTGGGCGACCTCTACGTCAACGATGCCTTCGGCGCTGCCCACCGCGCCCACGCCAGCACCGAGGGGGTGGCGCACCACCTGCCCGGCTACGCGGGCCTGCTGCTGGAGCGCGAGGTCGACGAGCTGACCAGGGTGGTCGAGGCGCCGGCGTGGCCGCTCGTCGTCGTGCTCGGCGGCGCCAAGGTCTCGGACAAGATCGGCGTCATCGACCGCTTCCTGGAAGTCGCCGACAGCGTTTTGATCGGCGGTGCGATGTGCTTCAATTTCTTCCGCGCCCAGGGGATCGGCACCGGCGACTCACTGGTCGACGAGGAGAGCGTGGAGCTCGCCGCGGAGGCACTGCGGCGCGCCGAGGAGAGCGACTGCGATCTGCTGCTGCCGGTCGACCTGGTGCTGGGCGAAAAGTTCGACGCCGGGACCGAGCGCCGCGAGAGCGACGGGGTGGAGGTGCCGGACGGCTGGATGGGCCTCGACGTCGGCCCCCGCACCGCCGAGCGTTACGCCGAGGCGATCGCCGCCGCCGGCACGGTGCTCTGGAACGGGCCGATGGGCGCCTTCGAGATGGAGCCATTCGCGGCCGGAACGCGGCGGGTCGCCGAGGCGGTCGCGGCCGCTCCCGGGACGACGGTGATCGGCGGCGGCGACTCGGTTGCCGCCCTGGTCAAGTTCGGCCTTGGTGACGAGGTCGACTGGCTTTCGACCGGAGGAGGAGCATCTTTGGAGTTGTTGGAGGGTAAGAAATTACCTGGGGTCGAGGCCCTGATCGACAAGGAGACCCCGACCAAGGAGCCCACCGATGGCTGACCGCACCCCGTACATCGCCGCCAACTGGAAGATGCACAAGACCGTCGCCGAGGCGGCCGAGTTCATCGACGCGCTGCTGCCGCGAATCGCGGCGACGCAGTGCGACGTGGTGGTCTGCCCGCCGTTCACGGCGCTCAGCGAGGTGGTCCAGCGCCGCTACGGCACCGCCGTCAGGGTTGCTGCCCAGAACATGCACGAGGAGGGCTCGGGCGCCTTCACCGGCGAGATCTCGGCGCCGATGCTGGTCGAGCTCGACGTCGAGGTGGTCGTGCTCGGCCACTCTGAGCGCCGCCAGTATTTCGGCGAGAGCGACGAGGCGTTGGCACGCAAGGTCCCGGCCGCGCTTGCCGCCGACCTCGAGCCGATCCTCTGCGTCGGCGAGAGCGAGGAGGCGCGCGACCATGGTGAGACCGAGGCGGTGCTGGAGCGCCAACTGGAGATCGATTTGGGGGCGGTCGCGGCAGAGGACCTGGAGCGGGTCGTGATCGCCTACGAGCCGATCTGGGCAATCGGCACCGGGCGCACCGCGACCGACGAGCAGGCCCAGCAGGCGTGCGCCTTCATCCGCGATGTCCTCCGCGCCCGCGGTGCCGCTGCCGACCGCATCCGCATCCTCTATGGCGGCTCGGTGAAGCCGGCCAACGCGGCCGAGCTGATGGCGCAGCCGGACGTCGACGGCGCCCTCGTCGGCGGGGCGTCCCTCGACGCGGAAGACTTCGCGGCGATCGTGGAAGCCGCCGCTTGACCACACTGGTCCCCTCGCTGGCGCTGGTCATCCTCGACGGCTGGGGCCTCGCCGAGCCGGGCCCGGGCAATGCGATCTCCCTGGCCGAGACGCCGGTCTTCGATCGCCTTTGGGAGCGCTACCCACACACTCAGCTCTCTGCCCAGGGTCGCGACGTCGGCCTGCCCGACGGGCAGATGGGCAACTCCGAGGTTGGCCACCTCAACCTCGGCGCCGGGGCGATCGTCAAGCAGGACCTGGCCCGGATCGACGACGCTGTCGCCGACGGCAGCTTCTTCGAGAACGAGGTGCTGCTGGCCGCCTGCGAGCGCGCCCGCAACAGCCCCCGTGGTCGCCTGCACCTGCTCGGCCTGGTCTCCGACGGCGGCGTCCACTCGGGCTGGGAGCACATCGAGGCCTGTATCGAGCTGGCCTCCCAGGAGGGCGTCCCGGACATCGTCTTCCACGCCTTCACCGACGGCCGCGACACGCTCCCGCACGGCGGCCGCACCTACATCGCCGAGCTCGAAGGGTGGCTGCGTCAGGCCGGCCGGGTTGGCACGGTCAGCGGCCGCTACTACGCGATGGACCGTGATACCCGCTGGGAGCGGACCAAGCTCGCCTACGACGCGATCGTCCACGCCCGCGGGCTGACGGCGCCAGCCGCGCTCGCCGCGGTCGAGGAGTCCTACGAGCGCGGAGAGACCGACGAGTTCGTGAAACCGACGGTGATCGGCAACTACGACGGCGCCGCTGCCGGCGACGTCGCGCTGTTCATCAACTTCCGCCCCGACCGCGCCCGGCAGCTGACCCGAGCCTTATCGGAGCCGGGCTTCGACGAGTTCTCGCGCTCCGGCGGACCGACCCTTGACCTGATGACGATGACCGCCTACCGCAAAGGCTGGCCCTACCCGGTCGCCTTCCCCGAGCAGCGCCCAGCGACGACTCTGGCGGAGACGATCTCGGCGGCCGGCGGTCGCCAGCTGCACGTCGCCGAGACCGAGAAGTACGCCCACGTCACCTATTTCTTCAACGGCGGCCGCGAGGAGGAGTGGGAGGGGGAGGAGCGCCGCCTGGTCGAGTCGCCGCGCGACGTGCCGACCTACGACTACAAGCCGGAGATGAGCGCTCGCGCCGCCGCCAACGCCTTCGTCGAGGGCTGGCAGGAGGGCAGCTACCGCTTCGGGATCATCAACTTCGCCAACCCCGACATGGTCGGCCACACCGGCGTGATCCCGGCCGCGGTGAAGGCCGTCGAAACCGTCGATGCTTGCCTAGGCGACGTAGTCGAGGCGGTCACCGGCAAGGGTGGCGTCTGCATCGTCACCGCCGATCACGGCAACTGCGACCACATGCTCGAGCCCGACGGCTCCCCCAATACCGCCCACTCGCTCAACCCGGTGCCGCTGATCGTCACCGCCGAGGGAGTCTCGCTGCGCGACCACGGCATCCTCGCCGACGTCGCCCCCACCGCCCTCGACCTCCTCGGCATCGAGCAGCCCGCCCCCATGACCGGCCGCACCTTGGTCGCGTGAGCCGAGTGGTGGGTTATGGGGTCTATAGGCCCCGTAAGTGACCACTCGGTCGAGATGAGGGAGGCACCGCAGCGGCTGAAGTTCGAGATCGGGGCGCGGGATGGGGCGGCGCGCACGGGGACGATTCACACCGCCCACGGACCAATCGAGACGCCGGCCTTCATCCCCTTGGCGACGAAGGGGACGGTGCGGGGGCTGGAATCGAGCGAGGTGGCCGGGCTCGGCTACGAGCTGATCCTCGGCAACACCTACCACCTGTTCGTCTCGCCGGGGCCGGAGCGGATCGCAAAGGCCGGCGGCCTGCACGGGTTTATGGGCTGGGACAAGGCACTGATCACCGACTCGGGCGGGTTCCAGGTCTTCTCGCTCGCCCACGGCGGCGTCGCCAACGAGGTCAAGGGCAGCGGTCGCTCCGGCGGCGAGCACGGGTCGAAGGTCGAGATAACCGAGGAGGGCGCGCGCTTCCACTCCTACCGCGACGGCTCGGAGCTGTTCATCTCGCCGGAGGTCTCGATGAGCGTGCAGGTGGCGCTCGGCTCCGACATCGCCCTCGTCTTCGACGAGTGCACGCCCTTCCACGCCGATCGTGACTACACCGCCCGCTCGACCGAGCGCACCCACCGCTGGCTCGACCGTTGCCTGGAGTGGCACGGGGAGCATGGCCCCGCCCGCCAGGCCGTCTTCGGGATCGTCCAAGGCGGGGTCTACGAAGACCTTCGCCGCGAGTCGGCCGAGTGCGTCGCCGCGGCCGCTGTCGACGGCCTCGCGATCGGCGGCACCCTCGGCCGCGACAAGGAGGAGATGCGCGGAGTGCTGGCGATGACGACGCCGCTGCTGCCGGAGGAGGTGCCGAAGCACCTGCTCGGAATCGGCGAGGTTGACGACCTGCTCGCCGGCATCGCCCTCGGCCTCGACGTCTTCGACTGCGCCGTCCCCACCCGCCTCGCCCGCCACGGCGTCGCCCTCGTCCCCGACCCCGAGCATCGCTTCCGGCTCAACCTGCGCAAGGCTGGCTGGGAGGGCAGCCGCGACCCCCTCGTCGAGGGTTGCCCCTGCCCTGCCTGCCGCCACCACGATCGCGACTACCTCAGCTACCTCTCCCGCGCCGAGGAGCTGACCGCCGTCCGCCTGATCTGCACCCACAACCTCACCTATATGCACGAACTGACCAACAACGCCCGCGCCGCGATCGAAGCCGGCACCTTCACCGCCTACGCCGCTGCCGTCATGTCGGGCAGACCTCCTTGGGCGGCAAGCTGAGCCAAGCGGGCGCTGGTCGGGGAGGGAACTCGGTGTCCGCGACCGGGTGAGGCGGGGATACCGAGTTCCCTCCTTCACCACCCACCCCGCTATTCGGTGTTCTTCTGCACCGCTTCCTTCATCTCTTCGACCACCTTGTCGACCGTGTTGCCGGCAACCTTCGAGACATCGACGCCGCGGGCCTTGTCGGTGGCGAGGATCACCGCGGTGGCGACGATTGCAGCGATCAGGACAAGGGCGACCAGGGCAAGGACGAAGCGGACGAAACGGGAGAAGCCGGAGCGCTTGGGTGCCGCTGGCGCCGAGGCGGGCGGCGGCGGCGAGACCACGCGCGGTTCCGGCCTCCTGGTCTGCGAGGGCGCGGGCCGGTACTCGGTGCGCTCGGTCTGGTCGAGGCGCCGGGTCGCGGTCTCGCCCCCGAGGACACGGGTCGGGGTCGCTCCCTCGGGCAGCGTCACGTCCTCGCCCTGGAGGCCGAGGTGGAGGCCGGTGGAGAGCTCCTCGGCGCTGGCGAAGCGCCGGTTCGGGTCCCCCTCCAGCGCTCGCAGCACGGCGGCCCCGAGTGGCTCCGGCACTTCGTCGTTGTAGGCGCTCGGGGGCAGCGGCTTCTCGTTCTGCTGGCGCACCGCCAGCTCCGCCAGGGAGGAGCCCTCGTAGGGCAGTCGGCCGGTGAGGAACTGGTAGAGGACGACGCCGAGCGCATAGACATCCGTGGCCGGCGTCGCCTCCTCGCCGCGCACCTGCTCCGGTGCCAGGTAGGCAGCGGTGCCGACGACCGAGCCGACCTGGGTGATTCGGGTCTGCTCGATCGCGCGGGCAATCCCGAAGTCGGTCAGCTTCACGGTCATCTCGCCGCCGCCGACCGGGCCCCCGGTGACCATCAGGTTGCCGGGCTTGACGTCGCGATGGATGATCCCGCGCCGGTGCGCGTAGTCGAGCCCGGCGCAGGCCTGGATCGCCGCCTCCGCCGCGGTCTGCGGCCCCAGCGGACCCTGGCGCTGCAGCAGTTGCGCGCCGGAACGGCCCTGCACGTACTCCATGACGATGTAGTGACGGTCGTCGTCGACGCCGGTGTCGTAGACCTGGACGATGTTGGGGTGGATCAGCTTCGCCACCGCCAGCGCCTCGCGCCGGAAGCGGGCGACGAAGCGCTCGTCGTCGGAGAGGTGCTCGGCGAGGATCTTCACCGCCACCGTCCGCTCGAGGATCCGGTCGGTCGCCTTGTAGACGTTTGACATCCCACCCGAACCGAGCCGCTCGGCGGTTTCATAGCGGCCGGAGAGGGTTCCCGCCTCCATCATTCGGCCCCCGCCGGTGCGCTGGGACTGACTCCGCCCGAGGACGTGCCGCCGGTCGAGGGCGGTTCGGCAGATTCGGTCGGGGGCGTGGCGGGGGTTTCGGGAGTCGTTTCCGGTTCCTCCACCTCTTCTTCTTTTTCAGCCTTCTTTTCCTGCCCTGGCGGTTCGCGCTTTTCCGCCTTGCCGTTCTTCTCGTCTGGCGGCGGTTCAACTTCGATCGGTTCGGCCGAGACCGACGGCTCCGTTTCGATCTCTTCTTCGGGCGCTTCCTCACAGGCGGCGACGACTTCGTTGAGTCGGCTCGCCCCTTCGCGCAGCGTCTGCTTCAGCTGTCTGTCGACACCACCGAGGGCGTCGATCTGGTCGCTCACCTCGAGCGCCGCGTCCTGGGCGCCCACGCATTCGCCTTCGTCGCTGAGCCGGCGCACTTCGTCGAGGTTGGAGCTGATTTCGCTGGCGGTGTTACCCGGCAACAACGCAGCGCTGTCGCCTTCACCGCACGCGGCCAGGCCCCAGGTGATCGCCAAGCCGAGGCAGAAGGCAAGAAGGGGTGTGCGTAGGCGGCCCATGGAGCGAGTCTAGACAACGACCATAAGGCTGGAATTTCCCTGCATTTGAGCCATCAGCGGCCGACTCGGAGCCGATCCGCCAGGGCCGTTGGCAGGCCTGCCGCGAGGATTGCCGCGGCAGCGCCGTCGACGTCGTAGCCGACCCGGTGGAAGCGCCCCGTCCACTCGTCCGTGTCGAGCTCCAACCAGGCGGCACGAGGATCACCATCGCGCGGCTGGCCAACGCTGCCGGGATTGATCAGCCAGACGCCGTCGGCGAGGTCCAGCTGGGCACCGGCTCCCGCCTGGGCACCGTGCAAATCGCCTGGCCGGGACCGCTCGGGACGGGTGAAGAAGAGGGCCACGTGCGAGTGCCCGATTAGCCCTATCCGCTGCTCCTGGTCGTCGAGGGCGTCGTCGGCCTGCTCGAGCGACAGCACGTACTCCCAGACCGGGTTGCTGGGCGAGGCGTGGAAGAGGCCGACGCCGGCACGGGCGCCGGCGGGCTCCAACTCCCGCAGATAGGACAGGGTTGGCTCGCCGGCCTGCTCCCGGGTCCAAACGGCCGCCGCCGCGGCGGTCTCCGAGAAGGTGGAGATATCGATGCTGCCGAGTACCGCGAGATCGTGATTGCCGGCCAGACAGACGGCGGCCCGCTCGCGGACCAGCGCGGTGCAGGCGTCCGGATCAGCGCCGTAGCCGACGACATCGCCGAGGCACCAGATCTCCTCCACATCGGTGGCGTCGATCGCCGCCAGAACGGCTTCCAGCGCCTGGCGGTTGGAGTGGATATCGCTGAGGACGGCTACGCGCAAGCGGCCAGCGTACCCGGGTCCCGCCGCGGTCCATACGATGGGTGGATGAGCGCCACCGACTCGATCGCCGAGCTGCGGGCTGCCGTCGACCGCGCCGCGCGAGGTCTGCGCGGCGGCGATCCGGTCGGCCCTGAGCCCTCCCTGGACCGGCCGCCGAAGCCCGAGCTGGGTGATTACAGCTCCAACGCAGCGATGCTGCTGGCGGCGCCGCTGGGTGAGAGCCCGCGTGACGTTGCCGCCCGCTTGCAGGCTGAGTTGGAAGCCGACCTCGGTGACACCGGCAGCCTCGACCGGGTCGAGATCGCCGGTCCCGGCTTCGTCAACCTCTTCCTCTCCGACGCCTGGTACGGGCGGGCGCTGGGGGCACTGGCCGCGTCGGGGGAGCAACTCGGCCCGGCGCCGACCGCTTCGCCCGAGCGGATCCTGGTCGAGTTCGTCTCCGCCAATCCGACCGGGCCCCTACATGTCGGTGGCGGCCGCCACGCCGCCTACGGCGACGCCCTTGTGCGCCTGCTGCAGGCGGTCGGCCACGAGGTCGAGCGCGAGTTCTACGTCAACGACGGTGGCGGCCAGATCGATCGCTTCGCGGAGTCGATCGCCGCCCGCATGCAGGGCGCCGAGCCACCCGAGGGCGGCTACGAAGGCGAGTACGTGACCGAGCTCGCCGAGCGCGTCGCCGCTGAGGGGATCGCGCCGACCGATACCGCGGCGCTCGGCCAGCGCGGGGTTGAGTTGGTTCTGGAGCAGGTGCGGGTCACGCTCGACCGCTTCGGCGTTCACTTCGACACCTGGTTTTCGGAGCGCGATCTCTACGTCCGCGGCGAGGTCGAGGAGGCGCTGGCCCAGCTCGAGCAGCGCGGCCACAGCTACCGCAGCGAGGATGCGCTGTGGCTGCGAACGACCGAGTTCGGGGACGACAAGGACCGCGTCCTGATCCGCGCCAACGGCGAGCCGACCTACCTCGCCGCTGACGTCGCCTACCACTGGGACAAGCTCGAGCGTGGCTTCGGCCGCCTGATCGACGTGCTCGGCGCCGACCACCACGGCTACGTGGCGCGGATGCGGGCGGCGATCACAGCGCTCGGTGCCGACCCCGAGGCCTTCGAGGCGCTGATCATGCGCCTCGTCCACATCGTCGAAGAGGGTGAGCGGGCACAGATGTCGAAGCGCAGCGGCGACTTCGTCGCGCTCGACGAGTTGCTCGACGACATCGGCGTCGACGCCACCCGCTGGTTCATGCTCTGGCGCAGCCACGACACCACCGTCGACCTCGACCTCGAGCTGGCCCGAAGCCAGTCGAGCGACAACCCGGTCTACTACGTCCAGTACGCCCACGCCCGCATCGCCAGCATCCTCCGCAAAGCCGAAGGTGCGGGCGAGGAGGCGGCGAGCGGACTGGGCGAGGTGAGCCGCTCGGTCCCGCTGGAGCCGAGCGAGAAAGCGCTGATCAAGCGCCTGTTGGAGTTCCCCGACGAGATCAGAGAAGCGGCGGCGCGACGGGCGCCGCACCGGATTTGCGCCTACTCGACCGCGGTTGCGGCCGACTTCCACGCCTTCTACCGCGACTGCCAGGTTGTCGGCGCCGAGGGGGATGGTGTCGAGCGCTCGCGGCTGGCGCTCTGCCATTGCGCGAAGCGGACGATCGCCGGGGCGCTCGGCCTGCTTGGAATCTCCGCCCCCGAGCGGATGTGATGCGCCGCGGCCGCGACAAGCTGCCGGTCCTTGCCGAGCTCGACGGGGCAGCGCCCGCGGAGGGCCGGGTCTGGGCCCTGCGGCGTGCCCATCTCGACGCCCTCAGCGGCTTGCTCGATCGCCTTGCCGGTAAGCCAACGGTGATGGTCACCGGTGGTGAGCAGGGCGTCGAGGCGGTTGCGCTCGGTCTAGCCGCCACCGCCATCGCGGCCGGCAAGCGCACCGCCCTGCTCGAGTGCGAGCTGGCGCGTCCCCGCCTGGCCGGCGCGCTCGGCCTGACCGCCGCTCCTGGTCTGCACGAGTACGTGCGCGGCGACGCCGAGGCCGGGCAGATCCTGCAATCCCTGGTTCCGGCCGGGCCGCAGTCGCGCCACGCTGTCGCGCCGCTGGTCTGCATCACCGCCGGCGAGGCGGCTGCCGAGCCGGCCGATCTACTCGGCTCGGAGGGCTTCCGCCACGCCGTCGCGAAGCTGGCGCACGCCTACGACTTCCTGGTGCTCGCCGGGCCCTGGCTCGACGCTACTCCCGACAGCCTGGCCGCTGTCTCCGCCGAGGCCGATACCGCGCTCGTCTGTGTGCCGCCGGCCCGGCTCTCGGGTCGCTCCGGCCGTTCGGTGCGGTCGGTGGCGGCCAAACTCGCCGCGCCGGTGGCGGGGGCTGTTCTGGTCGATCAGAGGTCGTAGCGGGCGAGGTCGGCCTCGAGCCGCTCGGCGTCCTCGCTGCTGGGACCATCTGCCGCAGCCGCACGCCCGTCGGCAGGTTCGGACTGCCGGCGCCAGCGCAGCACGCCGATCGCCAGCGCCACGGCAGCGATCGCGAAGGCGATCACCGGCACCAGGTAAGCAGAGAGATCGAAGCCGGAGCGGGGGGGCAGCGCCAGTACCTCGTCGCCGTACTCCGCGACCAGCGCGTCCTTGATCTGCTCCTTCGTCTTGCCGGCCGCGATCAAGCGGCGGATGAAGGCTTTCTCGCTCTGCGCTTGCGGCGATTCAGCCAGACCCAGCAAGGTGCCGCAGACCGGGCACATCACTTCATTCTCGAGTTCGTTCAGGGTCGAGCTGGAGCTTGCTGCGCCGGCAACGGGTGCCAGCGCCAGCCCGGCCATCGCGACCAGCAGAGCGACGGCTGTCGCAGTCGACCTCATGAGCTCTCCCGTGGCAGTAGCGGCACCACGTAGCGCTGCAGGTATTCCTCGGTGGCCGGGCCCGCTAGGGCCAGTCGAACCTTTCCCTGCGGATCAACGAGGAAGTTCTCCGGCACGCCGGTGGTGCCGTATTCGTGGGCGCCGTCGCCGTCGCCGTCGCGCAACTGCGGGTAAGTGAGTCCGTAGCGGCGGACGAAGGCGCGCCCGTCGTCGGTCAGGTCGCGACTGTCGATTCCCAGCACCGTGAAGCGCTCGCCGCCATGGCGGCGCTGGAGCTCCTGCAACGCCGGTGCCTCTTCCTTGCAGGGGATGCACCAGGAGGCCCAGAAGTTGACCAGCACCCACTTGCCGCGATATTCGGCCAGCGAGCCGGTTCCCTCGCCGGAGAGGCGGGGCAGGGGAGAGTCCGGAGCCGGCTCGCCGAGGGCGACCCCGGAGGACCCCTTGCTGAGCAGGCCGTAGCTGAGCAGGCCGAGGACGGCCAGCACGGCGAAGACTGCGATCGGGGCACGAGCACTCACGGGGCCGCCCAAGGTTAGATACCGCCCGCCCGCGGCAACCCTTCGGTCGTAGAATCAGCCGACGCGCGGACGTAGCTCAGCTGGTAGAGCGCGAGCTTCCCAAGCTCGAGGTCGCGGGTTCGAGACCCGTCGTCCGCTTCAACTTTTGCCGGGGGCTGCCGTGCTGAACGGAGTCCAGCGCTGGGAGGCGAACGGCTGTGACGAGCTGTGCACCCTTTCCACGATCCTCGGGGTGATCTTCGCCGTGTCCTCGAAGATCGCTCGCACGAGCTCCTCGGCGGTCGCGCCGGGTTCGATCGCGAGCGCGGCGGCGGCGTCGAGGAGCTGCTCCTGGGTTAGTGCGCTTGCGGTTCGGCCCGTTGCCGGAATCGCGGCAAGGGCGACCGGATCGCCGTCGAGGCAGAAGATGCCGAAGCGGGATGCGAAGGCGAGCACCTCATCGAAGCTCTGGCCGCTCTCGTCGACGTCGAAGCGCGTTTGCAGGCGGCCCAGCCGGTAGGTGATCTCCGACCACGCGAGCTGGGTGAACTGGGCCGGGGTAACCCAGAGGAGGGCGGCCTGGACCGCGGTGCCGGGGCTGGGGAACAGGGTTGCCGGCATCGATCCGTACATCGTCGGCTGTGGGGCGACGCCGACGTCGAAGTCGTGCAGCCGACCGGTCAGGACGAGCACCGCGCGGTCGCTCTCCGCGGCGAAGTGGGCGCACTTGCGCTCGAGCACTTCGGGTGCGGCGTTCGATCCGATGGCGAGCAGTGGCAGGCGTTCGCCGGCGGCGGAGGAGAACCGATCGATGATGCGCTCGCGCTCCGCCGTGTCGAGGTCGGCCAGGGGCTCGACGACGGCGCCCTGCAGCAGATAGGGCCCTGTCGGCCGCGCCCAGGGATAGCCGACCGCCCGTGCCAGCACCTCCGCCTCGTAGGTGCGCGCCGGCAGGCTGCCGACCACATCCCAGATGAACGTCTCGAACTCGCGGTCGTCCATGCCGAGGCGTTTGAGCAGCTCCGGCTCGGCAATCGACGGCCACTCGGACATGGCCTGATCCTACGTGTGCGCTGACTCCGGAGAAGCGACTACGGAGCGATGGCGACTGGTGCGGATTCGAGGCGCACCGTCCGCCGCCGCCGTCCGTTGTGGCCGTTGCCGTTGTGGCCGCGGTCGCCGGGGAGGCGGTAGAAGTGCTCGGTCGCGCCCCGTACCTGGCGGGTGCGGACGAGCTCGATCAGGCTTGCTTTGGCCAACTCGGTGACGTGGTAGTTGGTGTTGCTGAGGGGGATCTGCAGCTCCTGGCTGAGGTCGCTGGGGGACAGGGTGCGCCCGCCGTCGATGCCGAGGATTTCCAGGACCGCGACCCGCAGGGGGTGGGCGGTCGCCCTCGCCAGATGCTCCCAATCGACCGGGACGTCGGCCTTCAGGGGGGTGTCGTTTCCGTTTTGAGTAGCGATGCCGTTGGAACTGCCGTTCGTGGATGCCATAGGAGGCAAATTACCAAAAATTGTTGACGTATGGACAAAAAATCGATTAGATTGGAAATTGAGACAAGCGGGAAGAAGAGGCTCGGGAATCGACGGGAGGAGCAGATTCGATGAGCAGCAGGATTGGACTCTTCGGCTTGATCGCAGTGGCAATCGCCTTTCCAATGTCGGCGGCCGCGGTGGCTAGTACCGGCGACATCATCGCCCCCCAACACCCGCCGGCGTACACGCCGGAAGACGGCTGGCAGGCGGGGACGTGCGTCGCGGAACCACCCGAAGTCCCCAACTTCTGCTCGGTCGCGACCTCCGGCCAGTTCTTCGAAACGGCGGCCGGGCACCCGCAGTACGGCTTCACGCAGTTCATCGTCAAACACGAACCTCCCGGCAAAAAGCCGGTCGGCGAAGTGAAGACGATCCGGGTCGACCTGCCCGTCGGACTCAGCGTCAACCCGCAGGCGACCCCGCAATGCCCGCTAGCCGACTTCGAGGCGAAACCAGTCTCCAATTGCCCGCCCGAGTCCGTGGTCGGCGAAAGCATCGTCACCGGCTCCGACCCAATTCTCGGCACCGAAGTCGGACCGCTCCATGCGACCGTCTACAACATCGTCCCGGTCCAGGGCGAGCCGGCCCGGTTCGGCCTGAATATCGGCGGCAACAACGTCTACCTGCGGGGAAGCGTCGCCTGGGACAGCGACTACCACGAGGGATTCACGATCGACGTGCCGCCGCTGGCCAGCCTCGAACCCCTGTTCAAAGGCCTGATCCTGAAAAACCGCCTCACCTTCAAAGGCCGCTCCGGCGATGGCACCTACCTGACCACGCCGAGCACGTGTCTGGGAGAAGCGGCGGTGTCTTCCGGGACCGCGTACTCGACGATGCTGCTCGCCAGCTCGGTCAAAGAAGAGGAACAACTCGGCTACCAGTTCCCGGCCAGTGCCGAACCCAGATTCGAGTCCCCGATCCCACCCGGGACCTCGCCGAAAAGCTGCGAGACGATTCCCTTCGAACCGGCCGTCGACGTCGCTCCCGGCGCGACCGCGACCAACTCGCCCGCGGGCGTCGCTGTCGATCTCCAGTTGCCCCACATCAAAGGCGACGCGAGCAAAGGCGGCGGAGGCAAAGTCGGCGAAAAGCAGGACAGCTCCAACGTCAAAGACGCGAGCGTGACCCTGCCGCCGTATATGGGGCTTAATCCCTCGGCGGCCAACGGCCTGCAGACCTGCAGCGACGAGCAGTTCGGCAAGGGGACCAAAAACCCGGTTGCATGCCCCGCCGCCTCGAAAGTCGGCGTCGTCACGGTCGAAACCCCACCGCTGCCGCCGGGCTCGCTCAAAGGCGAGGTCTTCGTCGGCAAGCAGCTCAGCCGCGACCCGCTCTCCGGCGAGGAGTACAGGATCTTCGTCGACGCCGAGTCGGCTCGCTACGGCATCTCCGCCCGCCTGATCGGCAACGTCAAGGCCGACCCGAAAACCGGGCGGCTGACGACGACGATCGCGAACAACCCCCAGGTCCCGGTCAGCTCTTTCCGGCTCGATTTCGACGACGGTCCCAGGGCGGTCGTCAGCAGCCCGCCGATCTGCGGCCCGAGCGCGACGACTTCCTCGCTCGTTCCCTGGGCACCGATCGCCCCGGCGGCTCCGTCGGCGGACTTCAGCCTCACCACCGCGCCGGGCGGCGTGCCCTGCGCGAAAACGATGGCGGAGCGCCCCTTCTCCCTGGGCTTCGCGGCGAAGCCGGTCGCCAGCAGGGCTGGCGCCTACAGCCCGATGACCGTGAACATCGCCCGTGCCGACGGCCAGCAGGAGCTGAAAGGTGTCGACATCACCCTGGCGCCAGGGTTCAGCGGCAGGCTGAAGGGAATTCCCTACTGCTCCGAGGCGGCACTGAGTGCCGCCGCTGCCGCCGCCGGGATCGCCGAGGCGAAAAGCCCGAGCTGCCCGGCGCAGAGCCTCATCGGTACGTCCGTGACCGCCGTGGGCACCGGCTCCGGGCCGATCCAGATTGCCGGCAAGGTCTTCCTCTCAGGCCCCTACCACGGGGCTCCTCTCTCCCTGGCAGTCGTCATCCCCGCCACGGCCGGGCCGTTTGATCTCGGCACGGCCGTGGTGAGGGTGGCACTGTTCGTGGAGCCCGAGACGGCCCAGATCCACGCCGTCTCCGACCCAATCCCCGACGTCTTCGGCGGCGCCCAGCTCGGCATCCGCTCGGTCGACGTGAAGATCGATCGCGATCGCTTCACGCTCAACCCGACCAGCTGCGATCGCCTCGCCACGGCGGGCAGCCTGGCCGGTGGCGGCGCCGACCCGACCAACCCGGCGGCCTTCAGCTCGCTGTCGGTCACCACTCCCTTCCAGACCAGCGACTGCGAGAAGCTCGGCTTCCGCCCGAAGCTGGTCACCAAGCTGCTCGGCGGGCCGAACACGGTGAAGCGATCGAAGTTCCCGCGCTTCCGCGCCGTGCTGACGGCGCGCGAGGGCGAAGCCAACATTCGCCGCGCCGCGGTGACGCTGCCGCACTCGCTGTTCCTCGAACAGGCGCACATCGGCACGGTCTGCACGCGGGTGCAACTGGCCGCTCGCGACTGTCCCGCCCGTGCCGTCTACGGCCACGCCAGGGCGGAGACGCCGCTGCTCGACGAGCCGCTTGAAGGGCCGGTGTACCTGGTCTCCTCGAACAACGAACTACCCGACCTCCTCGCCGATCTGCGGGGCCAGGTGAACGTGCGCCTGCGCGGCGTCATCGGCTCGAAGAACGGCCGCATCAAGAACGTCTTCTACCCGGTGGCGGACGTGCCGGTGAGCAAGTTTACGCTGAATATGAAGGGCGGCAAGAAGGGGCTCCTGGTCAACTCGCGGGATCTCTGCACGCGGCCGTCGTTCTCGTTCATGAACTTCAAAGCGCAGAACGGCAAGCGGCTCAGGATTAAGCGCCTGCTGCTTCGGGTACCAGCCTGCCGATGAGGAATCGCGCAGGGAGGACTCTCGCTGTCGTCAGCGCGCTCGCTGCAGTGCTTGTGCTCGCCTTCTCGGCGTCGCCGGCGGCGGCGATCGACATCATCGAAGCGCAGTCGGAAACCGCGGACGCCGGCTGGCAGGCCGGTACCTGTCAGCTCGATCCGCTCAACCAGTGCTCGCCGGCCAGGCCCGATCTCTTCTTCACCCAGGCTGCCGGGCACCCCCCGACCGGCTTCACCCAGATCATCGTCAAACATGGCCCGCCGGGCGAAACCCCGGTGGGCGATCTGAAAACCGTCCGCGTCGACCTGCCGGTCGGGCTCAGCGTCAACCCGCAGGCGACCCCGTGGTGCAAACTCGAAGCCGGCCAGAGCCCCACGACCTGCCCGCCGACCAGTCAAGTGGGCACCAGCGCGATCTCCGCCTCCGCGGTCTCGGTGATCGGACTGCCGCTCGGCACGCGGGTCGATCTGCCGCCGGTCCCCGTCTACAACATCGAACCCCTCAATGGCGAACCTGCCCGCTTCGGCTTCGAAGTCGCCGGCACCCAGGTCTTCCTCGAGGCGGGGGTCGCCTGGCAGAGCGACTACCACGAGTTCTTCACGATCAAAGTCGCGAAAATCGAACTGCCGATCGGCCCCCTGGGAGCTCTGGCGGAGGTCAAACTGCTGGAGAACCGGCTGGTCTTCTTCGGCACCACCGGCCAGCCCCTCTCGGGTGCCTTCCTGACCACGCCCAGCACCTGCTTCGACCCGGCGGCGGCTCCGTTCGCCCACACCTACTCGACCTACCTGCGCGCCGACTCCTACCAGGAAGTAGCGCCGCAGTTCCCCATCGGCGGTCAGGAACTGGAGGCGCCGCTGCCGAAAGGGGTCAAATCGACCGGCTGCGACAAAGTGCCCTTCAGCCCGTCGGTGGCGACTGTCGGCGGTACCACCAAGACCGACTCCCCAGACGCGCCCACGATCGAGGTCGGCGTCCCCTACGAACCGGCGGCGGAGATCGCCAACTCGAACGTGCGGACCGCCCGGGTCACCACGCCCCGCGGCCTCGGACTCAATCCCTCGGCCGCACCGGGCCTGAAAGCCTGCACCGACAAACAGTTCGGCAAGGGGACCACGGCCCCGGTCGCCTGTCCGGCCGGCTCGGCGATCGGCACGGTCTCGATCCAGACGCCGGTGCTGCCGCCGGACTCGCTGTCCGGCAACGTCTACCTCGGCCAGCAGCTGAGCCGCGACCCGACCTCGGGCAAGGAGTACCGCGTCTTCATCGACGCCGAGGCGCCGCGCTTCGGGCAGTCGGTGCGGGTGGGCGGCGAAGTCAGCGCCGACCCCGCCACCGGTCAGCTGACGACGAAGGTCGAGGAGGCGCCGCAGCTGCCGTTCACCTCGGTCAAGGTCAAGTTCGACGGCACCAAAGGGGTGCTGACCAGCCCGCCGACCTGCGGGCCGAACCAGACGACGGGGCAGATGACGCCATGGTCTGGGACTGCTGACGCGAAACCGGCCGATCAAGGATTCACCTTGACCGCTGCGCCCGCCGGCGGACCCTGCGCGAAAACGATGGCGGGGCGGCCCTTCTCCCCGAGCTTCGAGGCGAAGCCGGGTACCACCAAGGCAGCCAAGTACACGGACTTCCGGACCCAGATCGTCCGTACCGACGGCCAGCAGGAGCTGAAAGGCGTCGACATCACCCTGCCTCCCGGCGCCACTGCCAAGCTCAAGGGAGTTCCGTACTGCAAGCCGGCCGATCTCAAAGAGGCGGCGGGCAGCTCTGCAGCCGCTGAGGCGAAAAAATCCAGCTGCCCGGAGAAAAGCCTGATCGGAACCGCTTCGGTCAGGGCGGGCAGCGGCCCCTCGCCCCTGCAGATCGCCGGCAAGGTCTTCCTCTCGGGGCCCTACAAAGGCGCCCCTCTCTCCCTGGCAGTCGTCACCCCCGCCGCGGCCGGGCCATTCGATCTCGGCACGGTCGCGGTGAGGGTGGCGCTGTTCGTCGAACCGGAGAGCGCCCGGATCCATCCCGTCTCCGACCCGATCCCCGACGTCTTCGGCGGGGCCAAGCTCAGCATCCGCTCAGTCAGGGTCGACATCAACCGCAAGACCTTTGCCCGCAACGGCACCAACTGCAGAGCCTCGGCGACCGCCGGTGTGCTCAGGGGCGGCGGTGCCGACCCAACCAAGCCGGCGCTCTTCTCCTCTTTCCCGGTCTCGACGCCGTTTCAGGCGACCAAGTGCAAACCGCTGAAGTTCCGCCCGAAATTGAAGCTGCGGCTCTTCGGTCAGACCGAGCGTGCACAGCACCCGAAACTGCGTGCCATCCTGCGGGCGCGCGGCAAGGACGCCGACATCCGCCGCGCCTCGGTGGCCCTGCCGCACGCGCTGTTCCTCGACCAGGCCAGCTTGGCGACGATCTGCACCCGCGTCCAGTTCGCGGCCAACCAGTGCCCGAAACGCTCCGTCTACGGCTACGCCAGGGCCACCTCGCCCCTGCTGGGTAAACCGCTCAAAGGTCCGGTCTACCTGCGCTCGTCGAACAACCCACTGCCGGATCTCGTTGCCCACCTGAAGGGCCAGGTGACGATCGACGTGGTCGGCAAGATCGACAGCTTCCAGGGTGGCATCCGCACCACGTTCAACCACGTCCCAGACGTGCCTGTCTCGAAGTTCACGATGGTGCTGCCGGGTGGAAAAGGCGGACTGCTGGTCGCCTCCCGCGATCTCTGCCAGGCGCCGGTCGAGGCGCTGGTTCGGCTCAAAGCCCACAACGGCCGCAAGCGCAACTCACGGCCGGTCCTGCGGACTCCTTGCTCTCAGAAACCGAGCGCGGCACCCAAACGGAGCAGACAGAAGTAGGTGGAGCGGGGTGCCAAGTGGACATCCTGGCTAAAAAGTTTCAATTCGCACTTGATTCGTCGGCCCTGAGCGCTACTGTCTTTAGCGGGAGAAGTAAGGCGCCATGCAGGGCAGCGCAATTCGCTCATGCATAACGAGGAGGCTTTGAATGGTTAGGCGCTTGGTGATCGCAGTTATGGCGGTAATGGGCGTGTTGGCGGTACCGGTCGCACAGGCCGACACCGGCGACATCATCGACAAACAGAACGTGCCGCACACGGCGGCGGACGGCTTCCAGGCGGGGACGTGCATCGTCGAACCGTGTTCCCCCGAAACCGCGGCGCAGTTCTATAAAACCGCTGCTGGTCACCCGCCGTTCGGTTTCACCCAGTACATCGTCAAACAGGAAGAATTCGAAGCTGGGAAATTCAGGCCGGTCGGATCCGTCGGCACGATCCGCGTCGATCTCCCGCCCGGGTTGACCGTCAACCCAGAGGCGACCACCGTGCGTTGCACCTTGGCGGAATTCGAAACGCCGAAACCAGCCGATCCCTTTGAACCCCCCAACTGTCCGGCTGCTGCCCAGGTGGGCGAAGAGCTTCTCACCTTGAAGGTGATCGCCACCGGGGGCGAAGTGCCGCCGACCCCCAACGTGACCAAAGTTCCTCTTTACAACCTCGTGCCGGCCGAAGGCGAACCGGCTATGTTCGGGTTCAAACTCGGTGCGCCGGGCGCTAAAAAATCAGTCTTCCTCAAAACGGAAGTTGCCTGGGAGAGCGATTATCACGAGTCGTTCACGATTGCGCTCCCCACGCCCAACCCGGGAACGCTGAGCTGGAAAAGCCGGCTGGTAAACGTCGGTACCTCGGGTGACGGCACCTACATCACCAATCCGACCACCTGCATCCCCACGACGGAAGCGCCGTTCCAGAAGAACTACTCGACCTTCCTGCGGGCTCGTCCCGCCACGCAGGTAGCCCCCACCTTCCCGGCAGGGTTCACGCCCTTCGAAGCGCCGCTGCCACTGGGTGTGGAGTTGGAAGGGTGTGCGGCGATCCCGTTCGACCCGACCCTCGAAGTCGACCCCGGAACGACCCAGGTCGACTCACCGGCGCCGGCGACGGTCACCACCAAACTCCCCTTCATCAAAGGCGGGGCAACCATCTCCGAGTCCCACCTGCGCAATGCCAAAGTGACGCTGCCTGCGGGAATGGGCCTCAACCCGTCCGGATCCGTCGGGCTGGTTGCTTGTACCGATGCGCAGTTCGCCAAGGGCCAGCGGGTGGAAAACAACACCTGCCCCGCCGCTTCGATCGTCGGGACCGCGGAAGTCGATACGCCACCGCTGCCGGACGGCTCGCTTAAAGGCGATGTCTACGTCGGCGAACAGAAGAGCATGAATCCGACCTCGGGCGAAGAGTTCCGGGTGCTGGTCGAAGCGAAGTCGAAACGGTATGGAATCGTCGCCCGACTGGTCGGCAACGTGATCGCTAACCCGACCACGGGCCAGCTGACCGCGGTCTTCGACGAACAGGAGGTCGGCCCGCTTGTCGGTCCGATGCCGAAAGGCCTGCCGCAGGTTCCGTTCGAGTCGGTGAAACTGAAATTCGACGGTGCCAAAGCGACCCTCAGCAGTCCGCCCACCTGTGCCGCTGCCGAGACCACCAGCGTGATGGAACCGTGGTCGACGCCGATATCGACGAAGACGCCTTCCGCCAAATTCACGCTCTCCGGCGTGCCCGGCGGCGGCACCTGCCCGCAAACGCTCGCCGAGCGCAAGTTCGTGCCCGGCTACACGGCGAAATCGGACAGCACCAAAGCCGGTGCCTACAGCCCGTTCCGCGTTCACATCGGGCGGCCTGACGGAGAGCAGGAGCTGAAGGGCGTCAACGTGACGCTGCCCAAGGGGCTGACCGGCAAACTCGCCGGCGTCCCCTACTGCTCCGAGGCCGCCCTGACGGCTGCTGCGGCCAGCACCGGTGTTGCCCAGCAGACCAGTTCCAGCTGCTCGTCGGCAAGCCAGATCGGCACCGCCTCCACGGAGGCGGGGACCGGGGCGGTTCCGGCCAAACTCGCCGGCAAGGCGTTCCTCGCCGGCCCGTACAAAGGGGCGCCGCTCTCGATGGCGGTCATCACCCCGGCCGTCTCGGGGCCGTACGATCTCGGCACCGTCGTCGTCAGGGTCGCGCTCAACGTCAACCCGAAAACGGCACAGGTCAATGCCGTCTCCGACGTGATCCCCGACGTGTTCGGCGGGGTCAAGCTGGACCTGCGTTCGGTCGACGTCAACGTCGACCGCAGCAAGTTCATGCGCAACCCGACGAACTGCGCTGCCCAGGCAACCAGCGGCGTCCTCAACGGAGGCAGCGCCGACCCGACCAACCCGGCCTCGTTCAGCTCCTACGCCGTAAGCGCCGCCTACCAGGCGAGTCAGTGCGGCAAGCTGAACTTCAAGCCGAAGCTGTTCACCCGGTTGTACGGGGGGACCAAGCGCGACCAGAACCCGCGCCTGCGGGCCATCCTGGAAGCGCGGGAAGGCGATGCCAACGTCAGTCGTACGGCGCTGACGCTGCCGCACTCGCTGTTCCTCGACCAGAGCCACATCCGCACCGTCTGCACGCGGGTGCAGCTGGCCGCGAAGGACTGCCCGAAGGCAGCGATCTACGGTCACGCGAAGGCGAAGTCGCCGTTGCTGGACAAGAAGTTGAAGGGGCCGGTCTACCTGGTCTCCTCCGACAACCTGTTGCCTGACCTGGTCGCCGATCTGCGCGGCCAGGTGAACATCCAGCTGCACGGCGTGATCAGCTCCAAACGGGGCGGTCTCAAGACCGTGTTCGATTCGGTGCCGGACGTGCCGGTGAAGAAGTTCATCCTGACCATGGAAAAGGGCAGCAAGAGCCTTCTCGTCAACTCGAGGAATCTCTGTGGCGGCCCCCAGGCCTCGGTGCTGAACATCAAGGCCCAGAACGGCAAGAAGGTTAAGAACAACCAGCTGCCGCTCAAGGTCAGCGCCTGCGGCAAGAAGAAGAAGTAGGGCCGCGGAGCCCAGCTTCATCCCGGGCGCACCGGGGTGGGAGGCCGACTAGCCTCTCGCCCCGGTGTGCCCGACTCTTTCCGTCCTGATCGTTGCCTGGAACAGCCGCGAGGAGCTGGGCCGGACGCTGCCAGCCCTGCTGCCGGAGCTGTCCGCGGGCGACGAGCTGATCGTCGTCGACAACGACTCCCGGGACGGCACCCTCGAGGGGGTGGCGGAGTTGGCGCCAGGCGCCCGCCTCGTGCAAACCGGGCGCAACGCCGGTTTTGCCGCTGGCTGTAACGCCGGTGCGGCGGCGGCAGGGGGAGATCTGCTGGTGATCCTCAACCCCGACGCGGCGCCGCTGCCCGGCTTCGGCGAGGCGATTCGCCGTCCCTGGACCGAGGGCCGCGACTGGGCCGCCTGGCAGGCGCTGGTCGCCGACGAGGGGGCAACCCGGATCAACTCCGCCGGCAACCCGATCCATTTCACCGGCATCGTCTGGGCGGGTGGCCACGGGCGTCCGATCGGCGAGGCGCCGGCGGCCGGCGAGGTGCCGGTGCTTTCCGGCGCCTGCCTGGCGATCCCGCGCCGGACCTGGGAAGAGACGGGCGGCTTCCCGGAGCGGTTCTTCCTTTACCACGAGGACGTCGACCTCTCGCTGCGCTTGCGCCTGCGCGGCGGCACGCTCGGGATCGAGCCGGCGGCGGTCGTCGACCACGACTACGAGTTCGGCGCCCGCGAGCACAAGTGGCGCTGGCTAGAGCGCAACCGTCTCGCCTTCCTCGTCCGCGCCTACCCGGCCTCGCTGCTGATCCTCTTGGCGCCGGCCCTGTTGGCCACCGAGCTGGCCTTGCTGGCGGTCTCGGCCCGGGGCGGCTGGGGCCGCCAGAAGCTCGCCGCGAACGCCGAATTCCTGCGCTGGCTCCCTCGTCTGATTCGCGAGCGCCGACAGATCCAGGCGGCCCGCACCGTCAGCGCCGCCGAGTTCGCCTCCTGGCTCACCCCCGATTTGAACTCACCCTTCATCAGCGCCGCCGCCCAGTCTCCGCCGGCCCGCCTGCTCCTTCGCACCTACTGGCGAGCCGTCCGCTTCGCGCTGCGAGTGGTGGGTTAAGGGGTCCATAGGCCCCTCAACCCACCACTCGGCTGCTAGGTCGGCTGGGAGGTGGGGCGGATGAGGATCTCGTTGACGTCGACGCCGGGGCCCTGCTCCAGCGCGTACATCACCGCTTTGGCGATGTCGGTGTCTTGCAGTGCCCACTCGCCGGGGCGGTTGTCGAAGAAGGGGGTGTCGGTCATTCCCGGCTCGATCAGCGTCACCTTGATCGCCTTGTTGTCGTGCATCTGTCGCAGCTCCGCTCGCAGCGCCTCGCCGATCGCCGTCGCCGCCCACTTCGTCGCCGAGTAGAGCGAGCCGGGCAGGGCGCGGCGGCCGGCGACCGAGCTGGTGATCAGGAAGTGGCCGTCGCCGCGCTCGAGCAAGTGGGGGAGGGTGGCGCGGATCGTCAGCGCCGCCCCGTAGACGTTGGTCAGAACCATCGAGCGCCAGTGCTCGACCGACTCCTCGAGGAAACCCCGGGAGGCGCCGAAGCCAGCATTGGCGAAGACCGCGTCGATCCGGCCGAAGTGCTCGAGGGCGGCCGCGGCCATCGCCTCGACCTGGTCCCACTCGGTGACGTCGCAGCGGACGGCAAGCGCTCGCTCGGAGCCGCCCAGCTCGGCAACCAGCTCTTCGAGCGGCTCAAGCCGCCGCGCCGCCAGCACCAGCCTGTACGAGCCGGCGGCGGCCCGCGCCGTAGCGGCGCCGATGCCGCTGCTGGCGCCCGTGATCAGCAGGACCGGATCGTTGGCCATCGCCTCCATCATCGCACTTGCGATAATCCCGTTTCCTCGTGGATCCCAACCGCAAGCGGAAGATCCGGCTGGTCGTCGCACTCGGCGTTGCCGTGCTGCTCTCGGTCGCTCTGGTCTACACCTCGTTCACGGCTTCGACCCAGGCCAAGGAGCCCTCGCAGATCCTCGCCGCGCCGCCCGGCACCAGCTACGAGATGACCGGCAAGGTCGTCAAGGGCTCGATCGAGCGCCAGGGCAGCGAGATCTCCTTCGAGGTCGTCGACCGCGACGGGAAGGGGCAGGCCCTCCCGGTCACCTATGCCGGCACCGTGCCGGACCCGTTCCGGGGCGGTCGCGAGATTGTCCTCACCGGCGCGGTCCAGAGCGGCACCTTCGTCGGCGAGCCAGACACCCTCGTCACCAAGTGCCCGTCGAAGTTCACGACCGAGAGTGATGGCTAGCCTCGGCAGCGCGCTGCTGGCGCTGGCCTTTCTCACCGCCGTCTTCGCCGCCGTAACGGCGCTGCTGGGCCGCAACGGCAACCAGCGTCGAGTCGACATCTCTCGCCGCGCGGTCTACGCCTTCTTCGGCCTCGTAACCGCTTGCGTCGTCATCGTCGAGATCGCCTTCGCCGGCGACGACTTCTCCTTCAATCTCGTCCAGCAGCACTCCTCGATCGAGACGCCGACCTTCTACAAGCTGGCGGCGATGTGGTCGAGCCAGGAGGGCTCGCTGCTGCTCTGGGCCTGGGTCCTCTCGATCGCCTCCAGCGCCGCCCTCTACGCGACCCGCGGCAAGCTGCGCGAGGTCGTCCCCTGGGCGACCGCGGTGATGATGGGGGTCGCCTGCTTCTTCACCGGGTTGATGTTGTTCGCACCCGACGTCAACCCCTTCGCGACCCTCAGCCCGGTGCCGGTCGACGGCGTCGGCCTCAACCCGCTGCTGCAGCACCCGAGCATGATGATCCACCCGCCGATGCTCTACTCGGGGTATGTCTCCTTCACGATCCCCTTCGCCTTCGCGATCGGCGCCCTCGTCAGCCGCCGCGTCGACGCCGAGTGGATCCGCGCCACCCGCCGCTTCGCCCTGATCGCCTGGGCCTTTCTCGGCTTCGGCCTACTGCTCGGCGCCCGTTGGTCCTACACCGAGCTCGGCTGGGGCGGCTACTGGGCCTGGGACCCGGTCGAGAACGCGGCGCTGATGCCGTGGCTGATCGGCACCGCCTTCCTGCACTCGATCCAGGTCCAGGAGAAGCGGGGGATGCTGAAGGTCTGGAACGCCAGCCTCGTCGTCGCCACCTTCTCGCTGGCCCTGCTCGGCACCTTCCTGGTCCGCTCCGGGGTGCTGCAGTCGATCCACGCCTTCGGCGACAACACCGTCGGGCCCTACGTGCTGGGCCTGATCGCCGTGGTCCTGATCGGCTCGACGGCGCTGATCGTCTCCCGGCTCGACGACCTGCGCTCGCCGAAGCGGCTCGACTCACTGGTCTCGCGCGAGGCGGTCTTCCTGGTCAACAACCTGCTCTTGGTCGGGATCTGCGCGGTGATCTTCTGGGGAACCTTCTTCCCGCTGATCTCGGAGCTGTTCACCGGCGACAAGGCCTCGCTGGCGGCGCCCTGGTTCGACCGCTACACGGCGCCGCTGGCGATCCTGCTGGTGCTCTTCACCGGGATCGGGCCGCTGCTCGCCTGGCGCCGGGTCACCTGGGCCTCGGCCAAGCGGGTCTTCCGCGTCCCACTCGCTGTCGCGGCGCTGACCGCGGCCGCCCTCGTCCTCTTCACCGACGCCACCCACAAGCCCTGGGCGTTCGCCCTCTTCGTCTTCGCCGCCTTCGCCGTGACCGGGGTGGCGCAGGAGTTCTGGCAGGGGGCGGTGGCGAGGCGCCGAGTGGCCGGTGGCTCGCTACCGGGCGCGCTGGTGGCGATCGTCTCCCGCAACCGCCGTCGTTACGGCGGCTACATCGTCCACATTGGCGTCGCCACGCTGCTAATCGGCATCGCCGCGAGCTCCAGCTTCCAGACCAACCGCGATCTCACCCTGCGGCCGGGGGAGAGCGCCGTCGTCGACGGTCGCACCGTCACCTATGTGCGGCCGACGGTCGCCGTCGACCGCCAGAAGTTCACCTTCGGCGGCGAGCTCCGCGTCAGCGAGGACGGCAAGCAGGTGGCGCTGCTGAGCCCGAGCCGCCGCTTCTTCCGGCCGACCGGGGTTCCGGTGGGGACGATCGGCAGCTTCTTCGCCGGCGAGGCGACCAGCGAGGTCGGCCTCCACGCCGGTTTCGGCAGCGACCTCTGGACCTCCATCGCCCCCGGCATCCTTCCTGTCCAGCGGCGGGTGCGGGCTGCCGACAAAGGCTTCGAAGCGTGCGTCAAAGGGGAACCGGGAACGCCGGACGCCTGTAAAGGGATTGCGGCGACGATGCGGGCCGCTGCTGCCAACCCGAGCCTGCAGCCGGCGGCGCTGGCTCAGATCAGCACCCTGCAGACCGCCGCTGCCGGCAAGATCGCCCGCAGCTACCTGAGCGACAACTCGCCGGCCACCTTCCGCTTCATCGTCGACCCGCTCGTCACCTGGATGTGGATCGGCGGCCTGATTTCCCTGGCCGGGGCCCTGATCGCGATCTGGCCGGCGCGTTCGCGCCGCCGCGGCGCCCTGGTGCGGACCGAGGCTGACGCCCTGAAGGAAGCCAAGTACCGCGAGATCCGCGACGCCGAGCTCGATCACGCCGCCGGCAAGCTCTCCGACGAGGACTTCGCCCTGATCGACGCCGAGCTGCGTCGCGAAGCGGTCGAGATCCTCGACCGGCTGGAGGGCGGGAACGGCAACGGCGCCAGTCCGGCGGAGCCGCGAGACAAGGTCACGCAGGGGTAGTCATGCCGCGACCACGCCTGACCATCTAGACTTTGCCGCCGTGTACACGCTCCTGGGCATCTTGCAGGTCTTCATCTCGGTCGTCCTGATCTTCCTCATCCTGCTGCACTCGGGGAAAGACGCGGGCCTCTCGGGTGCCTTCGGCATCGGCGGCAGCGGCAGCGCCATCGGCGGCGGCTCGATGGTCGAGCGCAACCTCGACCGCGCCACGGTCGCCTTCGCGGTCGCCTTCGCGGTCAACACCTTCATCCTCCTGAAGATTTAGCGCGGGCCGCTCCCCTCACCATCGCGGCCCATGGGGGCCGACGACGCTGCGCGGATTCAGTCCCTTTCCGAGATCCCGGGTAGCGCTGCTACCCGGGACTCGTCTCGTGACTGCCCCGCTTGGTCGTCGACCCCCATGGCTCGCGCTGGATCAGGTCGCGGCCCTTTGTAACGTGGATTGACAAATTACTCATATTTGTCTACCGTCTAGACGTTCCTTGAACTTCTGACAAGGAGGAGGCCGATGGAGGCCACCGCCGCAGATACGCACCACCACCATCACCACCACGAGGAGATCGAGCTCAATCCGGCGGCGTGGAGCGATCCCAAGCGCTATGCGTGGCTGCTGGGCTTGATCGTCCCGCTGGCTCCCTTCATCGCCTGGGGCTCGGTCTCGCTGACCGGGCTCGGCGCCTTCTGGTTCGTCGGGCCGGCGCTGATCTTCGTGATGTTCCCGATCCTCGACATCGTCATCGGAGTCGACGCCAGTAACCCGCCGGACAGCATCCTCAAGTGGCTCGAGCAGGACCGCTATTACCGCTGGTGCACCTACGCCTTCATCCCCGTCCAGTACGCCGGTCTCGTCTTCGCCTGCTGGATATGGGGGAGCGGCGATCTCTCGCTGGTCGAGAACATCGGCCTGGCCTTGACGATGGGCGTGGTCGGCGGAGTCGCGATCAACACCGCCCACGAGCTCGGCCACAAGCGCGACGACCTCGAGCGCTGGCTGGGCCGGGTGGCGTTGGCGCAGACCGGCTACGGCCACTTCTTCATCGAGCACAACCGCGGCCACCACGTGCGGGTCGCGACCCCCGAGGACCCGGCCAGCTCGCGGCTGGGCGAGAGCTTCTGGGCCTTCCTGCCGCGTACCGTCGCCGGCAGCCTGCGCTCCGCCTGGGGGATCGAGGCCGCCCGGCTCGACCGGCTCGGCAAGTCCCACTTCTCGCCGCGCAACGACATCCTCAGCGCCTGGGCGATGACCGTGGTCCTGTTCGCGGCGCTGGCGATCGCCTTCGGCCCGGTCGTGCTGCCCTACCTGCTGATCCAGGCGGTGCTCGGGTTCTCGCTGTTGGAGGTCGTCAACTACCTCGAGCACTACGGCCTGCTGCGCCAGAGGAAAGAGGACGGCCGCTTCGAGCGCTGCCGCGCCGAACACAGCTGGAACAGCAACAACGTCGCTTCCAACGTGCTGCTCTACCACCTGCAGCGCCATAGCGACCACCACGCCAACCCGACTCGCCGCTACCAGGCGCTGCGCCATGTCGATGAGGCGCCGCAGCTGCCCACCGGTTACGCCGGGATGATCGTCCTGGCCTGGTTCCCGCCGCTGTGGCGGCGGGTGATGGACCCGCGTCTGCTGTCTCACTACGGCGGCGACGTCGACCGCGCCAACATCCAGCCGCGCAAGCGCGACCGCATGCTCGCCCGCTACAGGACCGTTTCGTGAGCCGCTGGCGCTGCCCCAGCTGCGGCTACGTCTACGAGGAGGAGGCTGGGCACCCGCGCGAGGGCTTTCCGGCTGGCACCCCATGGGCGGACGTGCCCGACGACTGGGCCTGTCCCGACTGCGGCGTCCGCGACAAGGTCGACTTCGAGCCCGACGATTGACCGCCGGCGCTGCGACGATTAAAGGGATGGCGACTCCGCGCACCCCGTATCCCCAGGCTGCCCGCGAGCTGCTACGCGAGACCCTGTTCGGAGCCGCTCGCGACGAGCTGGAGCGGCGCGCCTGGTCGGAGATCACGATGTCCGACATCGCCGCCGCCGCCGGCGTCAGCCGCCAGACCCTCTACAAGGAGTTCGGCAGCCGCAAAGAGTTCGGCCTCGCCTTCGTGATCCACGAGGGTGAGCACTTCCTCGACGACGTCGACGCCGCCGTCAAGCAGCACATCGACGACCCCCGCACCGCCGTCAACGCCGCCTTCGAGCTGTTCCTGCGCGCCGCCGGGGAAGACTCGCTGATCCGGATTCTGCTCAGTGACGACGGCACCGGCGGCATGCTGCCCTTCGTCACCACCCAGGGCATGCCGGTCGTCCAGTGGGCCACCGCCCGCCTGGCGACGACGATCGGCGAGGCCTGGCCGCAGGCGCCCGAGGCCGACATCCAGCTCCTCTCCGAAGCGCTGGTCCGCCTCGCGATCAGCCACATCACCGCGCCGAGCGGCTCACCGGATACGACGGCATCGTCGGTCAGCGCCTTGCTCGGGCCCTTCGTCGACGGGGTCCTGGACAGCTAGCTGGCGCCGGCCTCTGCTGTTGCCTGCAGCGGCGCTACGCCCCTGATCAGGTCGGCGGCGCGCTCGGCGATTGCGATCACGGGGGCGTTGGTGTTGCCGCGGGGGACGACCGGCATCACCGAGGCGTCGACGACGCGGATGCCTTCGAGGCCCTCGACCCGCAGGTCGGCGTCGACGACCGAGCCGATCGCGCAGGTGCCGACCGGGTGGTAGATCGGGTAGGTGGTGCGGGCGACGTGGGCGCGGATGTCCTCGTCAGAGTCGCCGGCCGGGACCGTGAACGGCTCGGCGCAGTAGGACCGCATCGCCGGCTGGGCGCAGATCTCCCGGGCCAGCCGGACGGCAGCGATCGCCCGCTCGATGTCCCCCTCGGCGGCGTAGAAACCGTTGCGGACGACCGGCTTCGCGGTCGGGTCGTCGGAGGCGAGTCGGACCGAGCCGCGGCTGTTCGGGGTCAGCAGGCAGGGAGAGACCCAGACCCCGTGCGCCTGGGGGTCGCCCATGCCCTCTTCGACGATGTGGATCGGGGCGACGTGGTACTGGGTGTCGGGCGCCTCCGCGCCGGGCTCGACCCGGGCGAAGCCACCGGACTCGGCCAGGTTGGAGGCGAAGGGGCCGGTCTGCGAGGCGGTGAACTCCTCCAGCGCCGCCGGCTCCAGTGCGGCGAGCAGGCTGGCTGGCTCGGGAGTCGTCCAGACTTCGTAGGTGGCGGCGTGATCGCTGAGGTTCTCGCCGACGGCAGGCTGGTCGAGGCGGACCTCGATCTCGCGCATGGTCAGGTGCTCGGCCGGACCGACTCCCGACAGCATCAGCAATTGCGGCGAGTTGTAGGTGCCGCCGCAGAGCAGCACTTCGCGCTCGGCCCGCAGCTCCTGCGCCTGGCCGAGCTGGCTGGCTTCGACGCCGACCGCGCGCGTGCCCTCGAAGAGCAGCCGGTTGACGTGCATGTAGGGCATCACGGTCAGGTTCGGCCGCGACATCGCCGGGTGCAGGTAGGCAACGGCGGCGCTGGCCCGCATGCCGCCGCGCTGGGTCAGCTGGTACATCCCGACGCCGTCCTGCTCGGCGCCGTTGAAGTCCTCGTTGCGGGCGAGGCCCGCTTCGGCGCCGGCATCGACGAAAGCGGGGGTGATGACGTTGCCGGAGCGCTGGTCGGAGACCGGCAGCGGGCCGCCGACACCGTGCCACTCCGAGGCGCCGCGCTCGTTGTCCTCGGCCTTGAGGAAGTAGGGGAAGAGGTCGTCCCAGCTCCAGCCGGCAACGCCCCAGCCGTCGTAGTCGGCGCGGTTGCCGCGGATGTAGATCATCGCGTTGACCGAGGAGGAGCCGCCGAGGACCTTGCCGCGAGGGAGAGGGAGGCGGCGCTCATGGCAGCCCGGTTCGGGCGCCGAATCGTAGTCCCAGTCGACCTCGGTGCGGGCCAGCTTCAGGTAGCCGAGCGGCACGTGGATGTTCTGGTTGACGTCCGGCGGCCCCGCCTCCAGCAGCAATACGCTCACATCCGGGTCCTCTGACAGCCGCGCCGCCAGCACGCAGCCGGCCGACCCCGCTCCGACGATCACGTAGTCGTACATCGGACCTCCTCCTGGTTGGGCCGATCCCACTCGGCGCTCTGGTTAGAGAGCGTACCCTCGATCTCGCTGATCGCCAGGGATATTGACTAGCTCGGCGAGGGCAAGTTTTGCTTTGGAATCCTCGGGTATTAGCTGGTATCCCGCCGTTGTTCGCGGCGAGGAATCTCGTCTGAGTACCGCCACCTTGTGGCGCCGAGGGCTCAGTCCAAGGATCAATGGAAGGAGCATCATGGAGGCACACTCAGCCCCAAGCCCCGCCGGTCGGCCCGCCGCGAGGACCGCCCCGGCTGCGATTCGTCGCCTGACGACCGAGACCAAGCAAGCGTTCAAGACCACTGAGTTCTGGGCGATGGTTGGCGTTATCGTCGCCATTCTCGTCAGCGCAGCCGTGATCAAGGGCGGAGATACCGCCCCAGGGACGGATGAGTTCGTCGCCAAGCAGGCCTGGCTCTACGTCGCGATCGTTGCCAGTGCCTACATGATCAGCCGTGGTCTAGCCAAGTCCGGTTCGCGTGAGCCGTATGCGGCCGACGATTCCGAGTACGACCGGCATTAAGTGAAGACAAAGAGCGCCGCCCGCGGGCGGCGCTCTTGGCTTTTCGTTCGTTGAAAACCCCTGCTGGTAGGGATTTTCGATGCGGCTGAATGGAGTCGAACCATCACGGGTGTTTCCACCCACAAGGCCCTCAACCTTGCGCGTCTACCAGTTCCGCCACAGCCGCTCGAGGGCGGCCGATTCTAGATGTTCGCGGGTGCGCCGCGCGTTTCGTTGCGGGCATCCGGACGAAGCAGTAGCCTTCCCGAACAAGTGTTCGAACGCTTGATGCCCGCTTTAGGGAGAGGGGAATTGAGAGCGATGGTCGATCTTGACCTGACGAAGCGCCAGAAGGAGATCTTCGACTTCATCCGCAAATACGCGGCCAAGACCGGCTACCCGCCGACGGTGCGGGAGATCGGCAAAGCGGTGGGGCTGCACTCGTCTTCGACCGTGCACGCGCACCTGTCGAATCTGGAGAAGATCGGGCTGCTGCGCCGCGACCCGTCGAAACCACGGGCGATCGAGTTGCTCTTCGACAAGGCGAAGAAGACGATCCGGCCCGGCAGCGGCCTGCCGTTGGTCGGCCAGGTGGCCGCCGGGGCGCCGATCGTGGCTGAGGAGAACGTCGAGGAATACATCGAGATCCCCGACGTCATCGGCGGCGAGGATGGCGACTACATCCTCCAGGTGCGGGGCGAAAGCATGAAGGAAGCCGGCATCATCGGCGGCGATTACGTCGTCGTCCGGCCTTCTGACGATGCCAACGACGGTGAAATCGTTGTTGCCCTGATCGGCGAGGAGGCGACCGTGAAGCGGATCTTCCGCGAGAAGGACCATGTCCGGCTGCAGCCTGAGAACGACGAAATGGAGCCGATCCTGACCACCGAAGCCCGGGTCTTGGGCAAGGTCGTCGGGGTCTTCCGCAAGGTCTAGTGCTGCTGAGCCGCTACTTGGGCCAGCGACCGGACTGGATCAGCCTCTTGTAGCGCCGCTGTTTGCGCCGAGCATCGGCCATCACCAGCGGCAGCAGCCTCAGCCCGAGGCGGGGGAAGAGGTCGAAGATGCGCAGCAGCGGGCCCCGCCAGCGGGGGATGACGAGGATCGGACGCGGGCGCTCGGTCAGCTTGCCGATCTCCGTCGCCACCTGCTCGACGGTCAGCAGGTGGCCGGAGAACGAGCCTGCGGCCTCGAGGTCGTCGAGTTTGTCTTCGAGCATCGGCGTCCAGATGCCGTCGGGGCAGACGGCGGAGAGCTCGATCCCGCGGATGCCGGTGCGACGCAGATCGAAGAGGGTGCCGAGCGTGAAGGCCATCGCCGCATGCTTACTGGCCGAGTAAGCGACCTCGCCCGGGGCGGCGACGATGCCGGCCAAAGAGATGATGTTGACGATGTGACCGCGCCCGGCGGCGATCATCGGCTCCAGCGCCGCGACGGTCCCGTTCATCGTCCCGACCGTGTTGACCTCGATCATGGTCCGCCGCATTGCCTCGTCCTGTGCCCAGGTTGGTCCGGTGAAGAGCACGCCGGCGTTGTTGACCCAGAGATCCAGCCCGCCATCGCCGGCGACGCGCGCCGCCAAATCCCGGCAGGCCGCCGCGTCGGTGACGTCGAGCCCCGCCGCAACCGCGCCGGACCCGATCGCCTCCGCAGCGCGGGCCGCCGCCTTGGGGTCGACGTCGGTGACGTGAACGCGGAAGCCACGGCGCGCCAGCTCGCCGGCGATCGCGCGCCCGAGACCGCTTCCCGCCCCAGTTACCACCGCCGTGCCCATTCCCGCCCAGACTATCCCGCTCCTGGCGATCGGCGATGGCGAGAGCTACCATCGAGAGGCGGGCCGAGCGGACCGCGGGGGGAGAGAAAACCCCTCGAGGAAAGTCCGGACACCACAGAGCAGGGCGGTGGGTTACACCACCCGGGGAAACCCGCGGGAAAGTGCCACAGAAATGACACGGCCGATGGCGCGGCCACACGTGAGTCGCGTACAGGCAAAGGTGAAATGGTGCGGTAAGAGCGCACCGGCGTCGCGGCGACGCGACGGCCAGGCAAACCCCGCCCGGTGCAAGGCCAAGCAGGACCGTCGACCCGGCTCGGCGAGGTCCAGGTAGGCCGCAATAGATAGATGGCCGCTCAAGACAGGATCCGGCTTACAGGCCCGCTAAGGAAAAGGCTCCCGAAAGGGGGCCTTTTCTATGCCTGGGCGGGCGCTTCCGTGCAGGGCTGGGATGGGGGAGGGATCGGGCCGATCACAGCGACGTGACCGAAGCTCCAGCGACCCGTTCCAGGAATGCTGTCTTAGCGTTTGCTAATCTGCCGCCAACTTCCGCTGAATCTCCGCCTACATATCGCGGGGAGCGGGGGACCCAATTAGTGGGGGCGAATCGCCGGCATCTGCCGCGTAGCGCAGCTCTTTCAGCGCGAGCCCGTCAGCTAACCCCGTAAGCGCTTGGAAAGAGCAATGCGCCCAAATAGACATCGACTTCTCATGCTGCTTTTCGCCGCGCTCGCGCTGGCGGGTCTCGCTGCGCCCGTGGCGCAGGCGCTCACCGGCGGTGCCTCGAGCGTGACCGCCTACGGTGGCAGCTCGCCGACCGGCCAGGGCATCGCCTTCAGCAGCCCGATGAAAAGCGCCGGCGCCACCTGGTACGGCCCGGGCCTCTACGGCAACGGCACCGCCTGCGGGCAGGTCCTGCGACCGACGACGATCGGGGTCGCACATCGCAGCCTTCCCTGTGGGACCACCGTCAAATTCGTCTACAACGGGCGCCACCTGATCACCAAAGTGATCGACCGCGGTCCCTACAGCAAAGGCAATGCCTGGGATCTGACCAACGGCGCCCGCGAAGCGCTCGGCTTCGAAGGGGTCGGCATCGTTCGCTACGCGATCGCGACCAGCTACGCGCGCCCCGCCGGCTGAGCTGACCGCTTACTTTCGGCGCCCGGCGCAACCCCGGGTGCCTACGGCTGTTTCTGCCGTGCGGGTGACTAATCTGCCCTGCTCAGGCTGGATTTCCTACGAGAGGAGTGCTGCTACATGTCGACGTCTTCCCACCGAGGTTTCACTGCGGCTTCGCCACAGCGGTGGCGCTGGACGGCGCTGGCAGTGGCGCTTGGCTCGCTGACGCTCCTCGTCCCCCTCGCCAGCGGCACCAGCGTCGTCAAGATCCCGAAGACGACCGTCGTGCTGGGAGAGACGGCAACGACGCCCGATCCCTCCTGCCCCGGCAAACCCTGCCAGGCGATCGGCAGCGTCACCGGCTTCCAGGTCAGCACTGACCAGGAGCAACTGCCCTACTCGGTCCCCCATGACGGCAAGATCACCGCCTGGTCGCTGACTCTCTCGCAGCCGACCAACTCGGAGCGTGCCTTCTTCAACGGCTTCTTCGGCACCCCACCCGAGGCCCGCCTGGCGATCCTGCGCCGCGTCCCCGGCACCAACCCGCCGCGCTACACGCTCCGCGCCCAGAGCTCGATCCAGGTCCTCAGCCCCTACCTCGGCAAGACCGTCAAGTTCGGCGCCTCGCTGGATGTCGAAAAAGACGACATCGTCGGCATCTCCGTCCCCACCTGGGCCCCCGCCTTCGCCCAGAAACTCCCCGCCGAAAACGTCTGGCGCGCCAGCCGCGAAGCAGGCAAATGCCTCAACTCCAGCGACCTCCGCCAGGGCGAACCCCAAAGCAAGGTCGGCACCCGCGCCACCTACGGCTGCCGCTACACCACCGCCCGCCTCCTCTACACCGCCACGCTCACGGAGAAGTAGTCAAGCGAGGGAGGGGCCACCTGGCCCCTCCCCGCCTACGCCGCCGAGGGGAGTACTCGCGGCGTCGCCTGATCTTTGGGAAGCGCCGCCGCCCCCGCGATGAGGCTCTGGAACTCGTTCATCGCCAGGTGCCCGACCGCCTCGAGCATCTCCTCGTCGGTCCAGCCACTCTCCCGTGCCTCCTCGTGGAGGTGGAGGGGGGGAGGGCCGTCGGCGACCAGCGCCTCCTTCAGGTACACGAGCAGTGCCTCCTCCTTCGGATCCGAGGAGCTGAAGCTGCGGGCGCGGGAGACCTCGTCGAGGCCGAGCCCGGCGCGCCGGGCCGATTTCGCGTGCTGGGCGATGCTGTAGTTGTCCTCGCGATGCTCGGCGACCGCCAGCGCGATCCGCTCGCGGGTGGCCTGCGGGAGGACGCCGCCACGCAGCTCCGAGCGCATCCGGGTGTAGGCGCGGAGGACCGCAGGGGACCCGGCGAGGACGCCGATGAACTTGGTCACCGCACCGCCGGTGGCCTGGATCGTTTTGATCAGCGGGGCGCTCTCGTCGGGCGCCGTGAGCTCATCGTGGATATGGAATCTGCTGACATCGGTTTTGACAGTCACGTCGCTTCTCATCTCTGGCTCTGGCGGCTGGCAATTCCGCTTTACAGGGCCTTTACGTGGCCTTTACTTTACTTTTAGCCGTTTACTTACGCTGGGTAAGTTATAGCCGAGATCGGACGCTCTCGCAAGCCCGCCCAGTTCTCGCTTACCTACCCGCAATACGACCGTTTGCACCTGACCGGTTCACTTCGCCTATCGTTGCGCCCTTCTCGCGGACAAGCCAAGGAGGACGGACGGAATGGCAGATCAACCTAGAAGCGCCGCTGACGTCGCCGAGATCGTCAAGGAAAGCAACGTGCGCTTCGTCCGTCTCTGGTTCACCGACGTCCTCGGTCAGCTGAAGAGCTTCTCGATCAACGCCGCCGAGCTCGAGGACGCCTTCGATGGCGGCATGGGCTTCGACGGCTCCTCGATCACCGGCTTCAACCCGATCGAGGAGTCGGACATGATCGCGATGCCGGATCCGACGACCTTCGCGCTGATCCCCTGGCGCCCCGAGGACGACAACGCCGTCGCCCGGATGTTCTGTGACATCCGCGTGCCCGGCGGCGGCCCCTACGAGGGCGACCCGCGCTGGATCCTGCAGCGGGCGATGAAGCGGGCCGAGGAGATGGGTTTCAGCGCCTACAACGTCGGCCCCGAGCTGGAGTACTTCTACTTCCGTTCCGCCAAGCCCGAGAACGGCATCCCCGAGGTGCTCGACGAGGGCGGCTACTTCGATCTGACCACGCTTGACGCCGGCGTCGACGTGCGCCGCGAGACGGTGCTGGCGCTGGAGAAGATGGGCATCCACGTCGAGTACACCCATCACGAGGTCGGTCCCTCCCAACACGAGGTCGACATGCGCTACAAGAACGCGCTGGAGATGGCCGACGACTGCATGACCTACCGGATCGTCGTCAAGGAGTACGCGATGAAGAACGGCTGGCACGCGACCTTCATGCCGAAGCCGCTGTTCGGCGAGAACGGCTCCGGGATGCACGTCCACCAGTCGCTTGCCAGAGACGGCAAGAACGCCTTCTACGACGAGGACGACCCCTACTTCCTCTCGCCGGTGGCGAAGTCGTTCATCGCCGGCCAGCTCAAGCACGCGCGTGAGATCTCACCCCTGTTCGCGCAGTGGGTCAACTCCTACAAGCGCCTGGTGCCGGGCTACGAGGCGCCGGTCTACCTGGCCTGGTCCCGGCGCAACCGCTCGGCCCTGATCCGGGTGCCGATGTACCACCCGGGCAAGGAGAACGCGACCCGGGCCGAGCTGCGCTGTCCCGACCCCGCCTGCAACCCCTACCTCTGCTTCGCCGGGATGCTGCAGGCGGGCCTGGAAGGGGTCGAGAAGGGCTACGAGCTGCCGGAGCCGATGGAGCAGAACCTCTACCACCTCTCCCAGGAGGAGCTGGCCCACCAGGGCATCGAGCAACTGCCGGCGACGCTGGGCGAGGCGATCGAGGTTGCCGCCGACTCGGAGCTGGTGCTGCGGACCCTTGGCGAGCACACCTTCCGTCGCTTCGTCGAGATCAAGCGGCAGGAATGGGACGACTACCGCGTCCAGGTCACCCCGTACGAGATCGAAAACTTCCTGCCGGTCCTCTGACCGGAAGCGGCTAGACGGCCGCTTTTTCGTCAGCCGGCAGGCGTGGCTGATCCTCGTGCCGCGAAAGCGCCGAGGGCCACCAGAACCTGTCGCCCAGCGTCAACGCGATCGAGGGGACCAGGACGCTGCGGACGAGGAAGGTGTCGAGGAGGACGCCGAAGGCGACCACGAAGCCGAGCTCGGTGAGGAAGGTGAGGGGAAGGACGGCGAGCACCGAGAAGGTGCCGGCGAGGACGATGCCGGCGCTGGTGATGACGCCACCGGTGACCGCGAGGGCGCGCAGCATGCCCTGTTCGGAGCCGTGCTTTTCGGTCTCCTCGCGGGCCCGGGCGACCAGGAAGATGTTGTAGTCGACGCCGAGGGCGACCAGGAATACGAAGGCGAAGAGCGGCAGCGACGGGTCGGAACCGGGGAAGCCGAAGATCACGTCGAAGACGAAGTAGCCGACCCCGAGTGCGGCAAGGAAGCTGATGATCACGGTGCCGATCAGGACCAGCGGCGCCATCACCGCCCGCAGCAGTCCCATCAGGATCAGGAAGACGACCAGGAGGATGATCGGCGGGATCACGATCGAGTCCCAGGCGGCGGCGTCGCGGACGTCGAATTCGATCGCCGTCGGGCCGCCGACGACGGCGCCCGGGGCCGCGTCCTGCGCCGCCTCGCGGATCGGTTCGACCAGGTCGAAGGCCTCGGTCGAGTAAGGGTTGGGTTCGAGGGTGGCCTGGACCAGGGTCCCGGGCGCGCCCTGCGCCACCGGCTGGGAGACGGCCTCAACGCCGTCGACACCGGCCACCGCTTGCCGCACGGCATCAACCTCGCCGGGGCTGGGGACGATGACGTCGGTCAGCGCGGTCGCCCCCGAGGGGAAGCTCTTGTCCAGCAGATGCTGGCCTTCGACCGATTCGACTTCGGTGCGGTAGCTGTCTTCGCTGGTCAGTTCGGTCGAGAAGAAGGCGAAGCCGGCGCAAAAGATCAGCAGCACGGCGGTCGAGCCGATCATGATCCGCTGGGGGCCGCTCGCAACCCGGTCGCCGACCCGTTTCCAGAATCCGTGGGTCGCATCGGCAGCGTGCTCGAGGCGGCGGCGGCGCATCTCGTACGGCGTGAACACGGCGCGATCGAGCGGACCGACGATCAACGACGGGATCCGCCTGCCGCTGACGATGCGAAGGATCCAGTTGAGCAGAACCAGGGGCAGCAGGATCAGCACCAGCAGCGAGGCGAGGACGACCTTGACGAACGCGCCTACGCCGGAGCCCTCGACGATCCCGTTCCGTGCTCGCTCGGAGGCCAGTTCGGCGGCCGGCGCCGTCTCCGGCGTGTGCGGGACGAAGGGCCAGAAGGCGCGGCGGCCGAAGATCGTCAGCAGCGCCGGCAGCAGGGTCAGCATCGAGAGCGCCGCGCAGGCGATTCCCATCGCCGCGATCGGGCCCAGTCCCGCGGTCCCGTTGACCTTGGCGATCGTCAGGCAGAGCAGGGCGGCTACTACGGTCGCCGCCGAGGCGAAGATCGCCGGACCAGCCGAGGCGAGCGCGGTGCGCATCGCCTCGTGCTTGTCGACCGTGTGATGCAGCTCCTCGCGGTAGCGGGAGACGAGCAGCAGCGCGTAGTCGGTTCCCGCGCCCAGCACGAGCACGGACATGATCGAACTCGACTGGCCGTTGATCGTCACTCCCAGCTCGGAGAGTCCGTAGCCGAGCGAGCGCGAGAGGGTCTCCGCGAACACCACCGCGATCAGCGGGATCAGGAAGAACATCGGCGAGCGGTAAATGACGATCAGCAGGAAGATCACCAGGCTGAGCGCTGCCAGCAGCAGGGTGCCGTTGATTCCTTCGAAGACTTCGATCGCATCGGCGGAGAAGCCGGCGCCGCCGGTGATCTTCGCTTCCAGACCGCCGCTTTCGCTGGAGAGCTGATCACGCCAGTACTTGACCGGATCGACGATGCGTTCGCCCTCGCCTTCGGCCTTTATGTAGGCGGTGATAATCGCCGCCTTGCCATCGGCGGAGCAGCTGGGGCCGACGAAGGGGGCGTATCCGTTCGGCTGCCCGGGAACGGCGGTGGGGCCGGTCGGGCAGTTGGGGGGCGGGCCTTTGCGCGTCGCCGTAGCTTTCTCGGCGGCGGTCGGCTTGCCGCCGGAGGCAGCGGTTTCGCCGTCGGGAATGACGCCGGGGAAGCGCTTGGCGGTCATCTTGCCGACGTCTTCGACGATCGTGCGGTGATCGGCGGCGGTCAGGCCCGACTCACGGCGGTAGACGATTACCGCGGGGGCAATTTCCCCAGCCTGGAGGGACTCGGTCGCGTCCAGTGCCTTGGTCGACTCGGCGTCGCCGGGCAGGTAGGAGGTCGCCTCGTTGCTTTCGGCGTCTTCGAACTTGCCGGGCAGGTTGGCGGGGCCGGAGGCGATGAAGATCGCCAGGAACCAGAGGGCGAAGACAACCCACTTGGCTCGGCGACCGGCTGGGAAGGTGAAAAGAGAGCCGCGCACGAGGGCTCATCCTTGCAAACGCGCCGGGTGGGCGCACACGGAGGCGCTACAGGAGGACGGCCAGCTCCGCGGGGTTGGTGGTAGGGGCTCGGCAGGCGAAGTTCTCGCAGACGTAAGCGGCGGCGCGACCGTCGACTTCGACGCGATCGCGCAGGAGCGGTGGGGACTCGCTGGCCTCGGGGCCTCCGGCCAGGACCAGGTGGGGGCGGAAGTCCGAGCGAACCGTGGCGGCCAGCTCGGTCAGGTCATCGCCGATCAGGGCGACCTCCTTGGTTGGGGAGAGGTGGAAGTCGAGGGCGCGGAGGAGGTGGGCGAAGGCCTCGGGGTGCTGGACGGCCGTTTTGGCGAAGAGGCGGAAGACCCCTTCGGCCTGGCGCTCGTACTTGCGCTCGCCGGTCAGGGCGGCGAGGCGGAGCAGGCCCATCGCGGCAGCGCTGTTGCCGGAGGGGATCGGGTGGTCGCCGATCTCCTTGCGGCGGGCGATCAGCTGCTCGTGGTCGACCGAGGTCGAGAAGAAGCCGCCGCGCTCGGAGTCGGCGAAGCGGGCGATCGTGGTCTCGGCCAGCGCCCGGGCCTGATCGAACCAGCGGGCCTCGAAGCTCGCCTCGTACAGCGTCAGCAGCGCTTCGAGCAGGAACGCATGATCCTCGAGGTAGGCGTTGAGGCGGCCCTGGCCGTCCTTGTAGGTACGGAGTAGATGGCCCTCGGGGTCGCGCATCTCGGCAAGGACGAAATCGGCGCACTCGCTTGCCGCCGCCAGGTAGTCCTCGCGGCCGAGCACCGCGCCTGCCTCGGCCAGCGCCGCGATCGCCAGCGCGTTCCAGGCGCCGAGGCGCTTGTCGTCGAGGCCGGGGCGGACCCGCTCGGCACGGGCGGCGAGTAGGGCTCGTCGTGCCTCGTCGAATCCGGGCGGCGGGTCGAGTTTCTCAGGCATAGCAACAGAAACTCGACCCG
>DASYLY010000086.1:0-5031 GCA_036009365.1 Solirubrobacterales bacterium | reverse complement strand
GTGCCGACTCGAATCCGAGCACCAAGACCGCGCTGCCGTCCGTAGCGGCTTGTGTCACCTCGGCCTCGGTCTCGTCGAGCAGCCGGCAGTTGGAGGGGTTCAAGCCCGACTGACCGAGTGCGCGCACCGCCTCAGCGCCGGCCGCGAAGGTCTTGAACGAAACGCCGGCGGAGCGCTTGTGCTCAGGACGCTCGTGGACTCGCACCCAGGCTTCGGTGATCACACCCAGGATGCCCTCGGAGCCGATCAGCATCCGGTCCGGCGAGGGGCCCGCCCCGGAGCCCGGCAGCCGCCGGCTCTCCCATGTCCCCCGCGGCGTGATCGCCCGCACCGACTCGACCAGATCGTCGATATGGGTTTCCAGCGTGGCGAAGTGGCCGCCGGCGCGGGTCGCGATCCAGCCGCCGAGGGTCGCGTACTCGAAGGACTGCGGGAAGTGGCGCAGGGTGAGGCCGTGCTCGCGCAGCTGCTCTTCCAGCCGGGGCCCGGTGGCGCCGGCCTGGATCCGCGCCGCCAGCGAGGCGGGGTCGACTTCGAGCAACCGGTCGAGGCGACGCAGGTCCATCGTCACCACCGGCCGCTCGCCCAGCCGCCCCTCGACGCCGCCGACGACGCTGGTGCCACCGCCGAAGGGGATCACCGCGGCCCCCTCGGCCTCGGCCCAGCTCAGCACCGTCTCGATCTCCGACTCCTCGCGCGGGAAGGCGACCAGGTCCGGCGGGTTCTCGAACTCGCCGCGAAAGCCGCGGACGACGTCGCGATAGGCCTTGCCTAGCGCGCGCGAGACGCGCTCGTAGTGCCCGTCGGAAAAGAGGTCGCCAAAGGCACTCGGCGCTTTCAGCCGAGGCTTGCGCAGCCGCACCTCCTCCAGCGGCACCGGCTTCTCGACCTCACCCCCGAAGCCGAAGCGCTCGCGGATCCCTTCCGCCGCCTCGCGCATCTGCGTAGCCGTCGGCGTCTGGTCCTCGTACCCCCACCCCCAATGCTTGAGTTTCCGCTCAGTCACCGGGGGCTAGTCCATCTGAACGGACCCTCCGGGTGGGTGGCCCGGTGAGATAGGCCGAGCACGTAGACCTCGCGCGCAGGCCTGTCTCACCGGGACAGGACCCGCCCGGCCGGGCCCGTTACCAGTGGACCCCTTTCATCACGTGCGCGAAGGCGACCGCCTCGGTCGAGGGCGCTTTTTCGCGCGCCTCGCTCTCTTTCCCTTTCGCCGCCTGCGAATCGGGGAAGAGCTTGTAGGCGGTGTTGAGGAGTTTGTCGTTCGCCTTCGGCGCCACCGCGTAGAGCAGCTCGCCGAAGTTGCCGAGTTTGGTCGCCACCTTCTTCGGTTTGTTGACCATCGCCTTGGCGATCATCTCGGCCGCCTCCTCCGGGGTGATCGCCGGGAACATGTCGTACATCCGCGTCGGCGCGATCATCGGCGTCCGCACCAGCGGCATGTTGATCGTGGTGATGTGGACCTTGTCTTCGACCATCTCCGAGGCGATCACGCGGCTGAAGGCGTCGAGCGCGGCCTTCGAGGCGACGTAGGCGGAGAAGCGGGGCGGGTTGGTCTGGGTCCCGATCGAGCTGATGTTGATGATGTGGCCCGACTTGCGGGCCCTCATCGCCGGCAGCAGCGCCAGGATCAGCCGCAGCGCCCCAAGGTAGTTCAGTTGGATCGTCCGCTCGTAGTCGTGGAAGCGGTCGTAGGAGAGCGCCACCGAGCGGCGGATCGAGCGGCCGGCGTTGTTGACGAGGATGTCGACGTGGCCGTGGTAGGTGAGCACCTCTTCTGCCATCCGCTCGATGTCCTCGATGTCGGCCATGTCGCAGCGATGGATGTGGGCGGAACCCCCGGCGGCGGCGATCTCCGCCTTCGTCTCCTCCAGCTTCTCGACGTTGCGGGCGACCAGCAGCACCGTCGCGCCGGCGTCGGCGACCTTGACCGCGGTCGCCTTGCCGATCCCCGAGGAGGCGCCGGTGATGAGGACGATCTTGCCGCGCACGGCGCCGGACAGGGAGCGGTCCTTGAAGAGGTCGGGATCGAGGTTGCGCTCCCAGTAGTCCCAGACCCTGCTCGCGTAGCTCTCCAGCGGCGGCACCTCGATGCCGGAGCCCTCCAGCGCCGCGCGAGCGCCGCTGGAGTCGAAGCTGGTCGGGTAGTCGACGTAGGTGAGGACCGAGGCCGGCAGCCCGAGCTGGCCGATCCCGATCTTCAGCGCTCGCTTCGCCGGCGGGAAGAACTTGAGGGCGCTGCGGATCGCGCTGGTCGCGGGCTCGGTGATGTCGGTGTCCAGCTTCACCGTCATCTGCGGCGCGTCGGCGGCCTTGGCGAAGAGGTTGATCACCTCCCCCGCGGTCTTCGGGTTGGGATCGGTGAGGTGGAAGGCGCGGCCGTCGAGCCCCGGCTCGTGGGCGATGTGGTCCATCGCCGCGGCGACGTAGTCGACCGGGACGATGTTGATCTCGCCGCCTTCGATCCCGACCGTGGGCAGCCAGGAGGGCAGAACGCGACGCGCCCGCTGCAGCGCCTTGAAGAAGTAGTAGGGGCCGTCGATCTTGTCGATCTCGCCGCTGCGCGAGTCGCCGACGACGATCCCCGGCCGATAGACCCGCCAGGGACGGGCGTATTCGCGGACCAGCCGCTCGGACTCGTGCTTGGTGCGGAAGTAGGGGTTGTTGTCGAGCCGTTCGGCCTCGTCGAACATGTCCTCGCGCCATTCGCCGCGGTAGAGCCCGGCGGCGGCGATCGAGCTGACCTGGTGGAAGCAGCCGGCCTCGACCGTGCCGGCCAGCTCGAGCGCGTGCCGAGTCCCCTCGACGTTGGCGATCTCCTGCGATTCGGCGTCGGCCGTGATGTCGTAGATCGCCGCCAGGTGGAAGAAGTGCTCGATCTCCCCGCGCATCGCCAGCAGGTCCTCCTCGGAGACCGCCAGCCCCGCCTGGGTGAGGTCTCCGGAGACCGGGACGACGCGGGCTCCGTCGGCTCCCCAGCCGGTCCGCAGCTCCTCCAGGCGGCCGCGCGACCCGGCCCGCACCAGGGCGTAGATCGTGCCCTCCCGCTGCAGCAGTCGCTCGACCAGATGACGGCCGATGAATCCAGTCGCGCCGGTGACGAAATAGCTCATCGGGTACCAGGGTATATCGAGAGCGTGCCCATGGACCGGGTTTCATAGACTGAGACCAGAAATGCCAGAGACGGCCACCGTGCAAATCGCCATGCCCGAGATGGGCGAGTCGGTGACCGAGGGCATCGTTCTCGAGTGGCATGTCGCGGTTGGCGACGTCGTCAGCGAGGGCGACACCGTGGTCGAGGTGTCGACCGACAAGGTCGACGCCGAGGTGCCGGCGCCGATGGACGGCGTGATCACGAAACTGGTCGCGGCCGTGGACGACGAGGTGCCCGTCGGGGCTCCGTTGGCGGAGATGGAACCTGGTGAGGGTTCAGGCGGTCAGCCCGCGGGTCCTGTCGGCGGGGACGACATCTCCTCGCAAGCCGCGGGAGAGGCACCCTCACCCACGCCACCCGCGGGAGGAACCGCTGGAAACGGCTCGGGTTCCGCCGCGGGCAACGGCGGCGCCGACGTCAAGGCGACGCCCGTAGCGCGCAGGGTCGCGGAGGCGAACGGCGTCGATCTGGCTTCGATCAGCGGGACCGGCCCGGGTTCGAAGGTCACCAAGGAGGACGTGCTCGCGGCCCAGGATGGGAGCGGGAATGGGGCTCCGGCCGCCGCCAAGGCAGCTGTGGCTGGCGAGGGGAAGCCCTTGCGCGGCCCCGCGGCGATGCTGGCGAAGGCGATGGACGAGAGCCGCAAGGTGCCGACGGCGACCTCCTTCCGGACGATCGCGGTCGACACCCTCGACGCCAAGCGCAAGGCGATCAACGCCGTGCTCAAGGAGCGCGGGCTGAAGGTCTCCTTCACCCACCTCGTCGCCTGGGCGATCGTGCAGGCGACCAAGGAGTTCCCGGTCATGGTCCGTGCCTTCGAGGAACGCGACGGCAAGCCGTTCGCGATCGAGGGCAGCCCGATCAACCTCGGGATCGCCGTCGACGTCGAACGCAAGGACGGCTCCCACAGCCTGATGGTGCCCGCGATCAAGGGTTCCCAGGACCTCGACTTCGCCGGCTTCCACTCCTCCTACGAGGAGCTGATCGCGAAGACCCGTGAGAGCAAGCTGACCGCGGACGACTTCCAGGGCACCAACATCTCACTGACCAACCCGGGCGGGATCGGCACCGTCGCCTCGGTGCCGCGCCTGCTCTCCGGCCAGAGCGCGATCATCGCCACCGGCTCGATCGCCTACCCGCCGGAGTGGCTGCACGCCTCGCCGGAACGGCTCAAGCAGCTCGGCGTCTCGAAGGTGATGACGCTGACCTCGACCTACGACCACCGGGTCATCCAGGGCGCCGAGTCGGGCGCCTTCCTGCGCCGGCTCGAGCAACTGCTGCAGGGTGAGGACGGCTTCTACGAGGCGGTCGCGGCCGACCTCGGGATCGACGCCGGCGGCGTCACCAGCGCCCATCCGGCCTCGGCCTCGGCTCCGCCGCTCAGCGCCGCCGCGCCGAGCGCCGAACCGACCACCGCCCCCGGCGAGGTCGACGAGGAGCTGCTGCAGGCGGTGCAGGCGGCGACCTCGATCCTCAAGGCCTACCGCACCCACGGCCACCTCGCCGCCCACCTCGACCCGCTCGGCTCCGAGCCCAAAGGCGACCCGGCGCTGGAGCCGGAGAACGTGAACCTGACGCCGGAGCTGATGGAACGGATCCCGGCGCACATCCTGCGGATCGGCGTTCCCGGCGAAACGCTGCTGGAGGCGCTGCCGCGGATGCGCACCGCGTACTGCGGCACGATCGGCTACCAGTTCGAGCACCTCTCCTCCCACCAGCAGCGGATCTGGCTGCGGGAGATGATCGAGACCGGCGCCCACCGCCAGCCGCTCACCGATGCCGAGAAGCACCGCCTGCTCGACCGCCTGGTCGACGTCTTCCAGTTCGAGCGCTTCCTCGAGAAGACCTACCTGGGCCAGAAGATGTTCTCGATCGAG
>DASYLY010000085.1:0-17720 GCA_036009365.1 Solirubrobacterales bacterium | reverse complement strand
CAGAAACTCGACCCGCAACGCCGGGGAGATACAAAACGTTGGAGCCCTCGAAATTGCCCGCGTCCGTGACTCCATAGTGGTCCAGCACCGCGTCGGCGCTTGCCGCGAGGCCCGCTTCGTCCAGCACCGCCCGCGCCTGCTCCGAGGTCCAGACGTAGAAGCGACCCTCCTCGCCCTCAGAGTCGGCGTCGAGGGCCGAGTAGAAGCCGCCCTCGGGGCCGCGCATCTCGCGCAGCATCCAGTCCAGCGTCTCCTCGCAGACTCGCCGGTAGCGCTCGTGCCCGAGTGCCTGGAAGCCGTGCAGGTAGGCGCGGGCGAGCAGGGCGTTGTCGTAGAGCATCTTCTCGAAGTGGGGGACGAGCCAGGCGGCGTCGACCGAGTAGCGGGAGAAGCCGCCGCCGAGCTGGTCGTAGATGCCGCCGGCCGCCATCGCATCGAGCGTCTCCTCGACGACCTCGGTCTCGCCGCGGGCCAGCAGCAACTCCAGGGCGGAGGCTGGCGGGAACTTCGGGGCGCCCCCGAAGCCGCCGCGCTGGCGGTCGGCAGCGCTCAGCAAGCGCGCCGTTGCCACCTCTAGCTGGCGGGTCTCGGGCGGTTCCGCCGCCGGCTCGATCAGGCCGACGGCACCGAGTCGCTGACGGGTCTCGCCGGCGCGTTCGCGGATCTCCTCGCGTTTGCGCTCGAAGGCGTCGAGGACGGCTTCCATCACCATCCGGAAGCTCGGCATGCCGCGGCTCTCGTCCGGTGGGAAGTAGGTGCCGCCGTAGAAGGGGACGCCGTCGGGGTCGAGGAAGACCGTCATCGGCCAGCCGCCGTGGCCGCTGATCGCCTGCACCGCCTCCATATAGAGAGCGTCGACGTCGGGGCGCTCCTCGCGGTCGACCTTGACGTTGACGAAGTGCTCGTTCATGTAGGCGGCGGTCTCGGGGTCCTCGAAGGACTCGCGCTCCATCACGTGGCACCAGTGGCAGGCCGAATAGCCGACCGAGAGCAGGATCGGCCGATCCTCCTCCTGGGCCCGCTGCAACGCCGCCGTGCCCCACGGGTACCAGTCGACTGGGTTATCGCGGTGCTGGAGGAGGTAGGGACTGGTCTCCTGCGCGAGTCGGTTGGCCATCTAGATCAGCGTACCCCGGAGAACCAGCAGGCCCACTTTTAGGGAGGCTGTACCAGCCGAAATTTGAGTCCCCTGGTCGAATCCGGGCGATTGGCGCTACCGCTCTGACGGCCAGCCTCTACCTTCTGCTGGTGACGAACGCCAGCTCTCAGGGAAAACGTGATCCGGCGATCGAGGACGTGCTCGAGAAGCTCGATCCCGAGGACCGCGAGGTGGTCGCTGGGGCACTCGCCAAGGCGGAGAAAACCGAGGCGGAGCTGCGTTATCTAGCCGACCACGATTCGCTTACCGGGCTGCAAAATCGGCGCCGCTTCCGAGCTGAGCTCGATCAGTACGTCTCCTTCGCGGGACGCTACGGCGGTCAGGGTGCGGTGATGGTGATCGACATCGACGGCCTCAAGGTCGTCAACGACAAGCTCGGCCACCATGCCGGCGACAACCTGATTCGCCGCATCGCCGAGATCATGCGCGAACGAGTGCGGACCACCGACATCGTCGCCCGCCTCTCCGGAGACGAGTTCGCGGTGCTGGTGCCGCAGACCGACATCGCCGGCGCTCTGCAGCTCGGCGAGGACCTGCGCTCGCAGGTGGCCGAGACGGTGACGCCGACGCCCGAGGGCGGCGGCGCAACGATCAGCGTCGGGATCACGATGTTCGGCGGCACCCGCGGGGTCGCTGGCGAGGCGGTCCTGGTCGCCGCCGACCAGGCGCTCTACCGGGCCAAGGACGAGGGCCGCAACCGGATCGCCCTCTTCGAGGACCCCAGCGAAGGCAAGGAGCGGCCGCGGCGGCAGACGACATCGGCGCGGATCCGCGACGCGCTCACCCAGGACCGGCTCAGCCTGGCGTCGCAGCCGATCCGCAGCCTCGCCTCCGGCGGCATCGAGCGCTACGAGCTGCTGCTGCGGATGACCGGTGACAGTGGTGAGCTGCTGCCGGCCTCGGACTTCATCGAAGTCGCCGAGCGGGCGGGGATGGTGCAGGAGCTGGACCGCTGGGTGGTCGGCCGGGCGCTGGAGATGATGGCCGAGCGCGAGCGCTCCGGGGATCCGGTCTCGCTCCACGTCAACCTCTCCGGGATCTCGATGGCCGACGTCTCGGTGCTGGAGTTCATCGAACGCCGCCTCGACGAGGGCGAGGCCGACCCGGCCCGCTGCACCTTCGAGATCACCCAGACGGCGCGGGTCCAGGACTACGACGCGGCGGCGGGCTTTGCCGATCGCCTCACCGAGTTCGGCTGCCAGGTCGCGATCGATGACTACGGCGCCGGCTTCGGCCCCTTCTACTACCTGCGCTCGATGCCCTTCGACTTGATCAAGATCGACGGCGACTTCATCCGCGACATGGCTCACAACGACGCCGACCAGCTGACCGTCAAGGCGATCGTCCAGATCGCCCGCGGGCTCGGCAAGACGACGATCGCCGAGTTCGTCCAGGACGATGCGACGGCGCAGCTGCTGCGCGAGTACGGGGTCGACATGGCGCAGGGCTTTCACCTCGGCCGCCCGGTCGACGCCGCCAAGGGTTTCGCCCACGAGCAGGCCGCCTAGCCCGGCGCTGCGCCCGGCGATGGCGACCCTCCACGTCCTTCGCGTCTTCATCGCCGCCAACGGCGAGCATGGCAACCCGCTTGGTGTCTTCCTCGGCGGCGCCGAGGTGCCGGCAGAGCGCCGGCAGGCTGTCGCCGCCGACCTCGGCTTCAGCGAGACCGTCTTCGTCGACGAGAGCGAACGCGGTGAGATGCGGATCTTCACCCCGGCCGAGGAGATTCCCTTCGCCGGTCATCCCTCGGTCGGCACCGCCTGGCTGCTGGCCCGCGAGGGCTCGCCGGTCACGAGTCTGCGTCCGCCTGCCGGGGAGGTACCGGTCCGCCGCGAGGACGAGCTGACCTGGATCGGCGGCCGGCCCCAGTGGGCCTCGTCGTTCTGGCTCGAGCAGCTCGGCTCGCCGGCGGAGGTCGACGCTCTCGATCCCGCCGCCTTCCGCGGCGACGGCGCCTACTGCTGGGCCTGGGAGAACGAGGAGGAGGGGAGGGTTCGCTCGCGCGCCTTCTTCCCCAGTTTCGGCATCGTCGAGGACGAGGCGACCGGGGCTGCCGCGGTGGCTCTTTGCGGTCGGCTCCGCCGGCCGCTGGGGATTCGCCAGGGCCGGGGCTCGCAGCTGCTGGCCCGCCCGCTCCGGGGCGGCATGGTCGAGGTTGGCGGCCGCTGCGTGCTGGACGAGGTGCGCGAGTACGAGCTGGTCGCGGGCTGAGCAGGACGTGCGGCTCAGCGTCGGAAGCGAGCGGCCAGGCGCGTCTTCAGGTTGAGCACGCCGGTCATCGCCTTTTCTGCGGCTGAGCCTGCCGGCGGCAGAGCGCCGAGCTGGCGTGCCATCTCGGCGCCGTTCATGTAGGCGTCGTTGCGGACGACGAGCCCATCGCGGACGGTCAGCACGTCGCAGCCCTCGATGTCGACCCGACCGCCGTTCGGATCCAGCCCTTCGAAGCGACCGCTGCCGTTGAAGGTGCCGGTGGCGTGCCAGCGCACCGCCGCCTTCTCGCCCGCCGCCATCACGTCCAGAACTTCGAAGCTGAAGTCGGGGAATGCGGCGAAGAGATTGCTGAACCAGGCGCGCAGATCCTCGGGGACCCGCATCTCGACGACGCCGTGGATCACGTCAAGGGTGCCGGGTTTCCAACAGGCCGCCATCGCCTCGATGTCACGCTTGGCGACGGCCGCGAAGTAGGCGCGAGCGACGGTCTCGGTGTCGCCTGCTTGTCCGCTCGTTGCCATTGCTAGTCAGGTTACCCCTGGCGCAACTGCGCCCGCTTGATCTTGCCGCTGGCGGTCTTTGGCAGCTCGGTGGCGAACTCGACGATGCGGGGGAACTTGTAGGGAGCGGTCTGGCGCTTGCAGTGCTCCTGCAGCTCGCGGGCCAGCTCCTCGCCCGGCTCTCGGTTGCGGGGGACGACGATGGCGCGGACGACGCTGCCGCGCTCCGGGTCGGGAGCGGCGACCGCGGCGGCTTCGGCCACTCCGGGGTGGGAGAGCAGCGCCGACTCGACCTCGAAGGGGCCGATCCGGTAGCCGGAGGAAAGGATGATGTCGTCGTCGCGGCCCTCGAAGAAGAGGTAGCCGTCCTCGTCTTCGCGGACCAGGTCGCCGGTCCGCCACCACTCGCCCTCGAAGCGCTCGCCGTCGAGGTAGCGCGAGAAGAAGGTGGGGGAGGAGGCGGCCCGCAGCTGCAGCTCGCCCCCGACGATGCGGGTCTCGATCCCCGGCAGCGGCTTGCCCATCGAGCCCCGGCGGACCTCGTCGCCGACCAGGTTGCCGCTGACGTGGCCGGTCTCGGTCTGCCCGTAGCCATCCGCCGGCTCCAACCCCGTCGCCTCACGGAAGGCGGCGATCGTCTCCGCCTCCAGCGGCTCGCCGGCGGAGACCATCCGCCGCAATGCCGGCCAGCCGCGCAGCGGCGTGCGCTTGGCCAGCATCCGGTACTCGGTCGGCGCCTGGCAGAGCACGTTGACCCCGAGGGCTTCGGCGAAGTCGAGCCGCTCAATCGGGTCGAAGCGCCCCTCGTGAATGACCGCGGCGGCGCCGGTCAGCCAGGGAGCGAGAAAGACGTTGCGGGCCGACTTCGACCACCCAGGCGCCGTCGTGCACCAAACCAGCTCCCCCTTCCGCGACCCGAGCCAGTGCTCGGCCTGACTGCGTTGGCCGAGCAGATACCGGTAGGCATGAACCACCCCCCGCGGCTCCCCCGTCGTCCCGGAGGTGAAGACGATAAGCGCCGGATCTTCGGCCCCCATCTCCTCAATCGCGGCCGGAGTCTCCTGCGGCCGGTCCTCGTCAAGCACATCGGCGATCTCACCCAGCGTCATCGCCGGCACCCCATCAGGCAACTCCCCGAGCAGTCCCTCCTCACCGACACAAAGAGCCGGATTGGCAGCCGTAACCCGATGCTCCAGGTCAGCCCGCCGCAACTGCGGACTGCAAGGCAATGCAACCGCCCCCATCCGCCAGCAGGCAAGCAGCGTCAACGCCCACTCCACCCGATTCCCGACCAGAGTCATCACCACATCCCCTCGCCGTACCCCACGCGCCGCAAACGCACCGGAGAGCCCAGCCGAGCAAGCGAGCAGTTCGCCGAAGTGCCAGTCGCGCCGGTTGCCTTCGGCGTCGATCGCAACGATCCCCAGCCGCGAGGCGGGCGAGCGCTCCAGGACGTCCTCGATGAAGTTCATGGTCATGGGGGCGGGCAATCGCTCGCCAGGACTTATAGAGGCAGGCCGACCCAGTCGCGTTCCGATCCGATCTTTATACGAATGAGTATTATACTGTTAAGTATGCAAAAGGGAAAGGCACTAAACCCGTTCCGCTTCGGATCGCTGGCCCTGGACGGGTTCTTTGCCGATCGCGAAAGCGAGCTGGCCGAGTTGGTCAGCGACATCCGCAACGGCCAGGACGTTGTCGTCTTTGCTCCCCGGCGCTGTGGGAAGTCGTCACTTGTGGTCCGTGCGGCGCGAGAGTTGGCCGCCGAGCAGCTCTTGGTCGCCGAGGTGGACTTGATGACGACGCCCACCAAGGAGAGCCTCGCCGCCGCTCTGGCAGAGTCGATCTCGCGGCAGATCTCCTCGCCTTCGGAACGAGCGCTGGAGAGGGCGCTAGCCCCTTTCCGGGGGCTGCGGGTTCAGCCTGAGGTCAGGGTCGCCTCGGACGGCTCGTTCTCGTTCAGCTTCGCGCTGGGCCGAGGGCAGGAGGAGATCGATGCGACCCTGCAGCGGCTGTTGGAGCTCCCGGCGGAGCTCGGGGCCGAGCGTAACCGTCGCACGGCGCTGGTCCTGGACGAGTTCCAGGAGATCGTCGAGATCGACCCCGGCCTTCCGAAGCTGCTGCGGTCGGTCTTCCAGCGTCAGCCCGAGGTCGCGCACGTCTATCTGGGCAGTAAGCGCCACGTGATGGAGCTGATCTTCGGCGCTGCCGACGAGCCCTTCTGGCGCAGCGCCAAGTCGATCGAGCTGGGGATGATCCCGACGACTCCCTTCGAGGCATTTGTCGTCGAGCGCTTCGAGCGGACCGGACGCGCCGTCGCTGCCGGGGTCATCGCTGAGCTCCTGGACAGGACCGGTGGCCACCCCTACGCAACGCAGGAGCTCGCCTACTTCCTCTGGGAGCGCACCCCGGATGGCGAGACGGCGACGGCGGACCGCCTACGGGCGGCGCTCGACGCCGTGCTGCGCTCAGAGCACGCGCACTTCAGCCTGCTCTGGGGGGGCGCCTCGTCGGTCCAGAAGCTACTGCTGCAGGCCCTGGCCATGGAACCCGGGCGGCCCTTTACGGCCGAGTATCGCCGCCGCCACAACTTGCCTCCGTCGACCAACGTGCAGAAGGCCTTGGCGGCGCTGGAGAGGCGCGAAGTCGTGGCCGGTAGGGACGGGTTCTACCGCATCGTCGAGCCGTTCCTGGCCGAGTGGGCGCGGGCCAACGTCCCCGGGAGTGCGGTCGACTTTCACCCCGACCGCTAGCGCAGTTCGGCAGAGCTCTTCCCCAGCAACTGCCGAGCCACAATCAGCAACTGAATCTGCTGCGTCCCCTCAAAGATGTCGAGGATCTTCGCGTCCCGAGCCCACTTCTCCAGCAACTCGTTCTCCCCGTAGCCAACGCTCCCGCAGAGCTCGACGCAGCCGAGCGCAACATCGACGCAGGTACGCCCAGCCTTCGCCTTGGCCATCGACGCCTGCAGCGAGTTCGGCTTGCCGTTGTCGGCCATCCACGCCGCCTGCAGGGTCAGCAGCCAAGCGGCCTCGTAGTCCGCCTCCATCTCCAGGAATCGTGCCGCGGCCGCGTGCTGGGACAAGGCGGGCGTGGAGTAATCGACCTCGACCCCAGCCTCGGCGAGCCGCTTACGCGTCTCTTCCAGTGAAGCGCGGGCCACGCCGACCGCCATCGCCGCGACCAGTGGCCGAGTGTTGTCGAAGGTCTGCATTGCCCCGCCGAAGCCCTGCTTGTCCTTGTCCTCGACCTCGGAGCTGCCCAGCAGCGCCTCCACCGGCACCCGACAATCTTGGAGGGTGAAGTTGGCGGTGTCAGAGGCGCGGATCCCGAGCTTGTGCTCGAGCCGGTCCAGCTTCAAGCCGGGGTTGTCGCGCTCGACGATGAACGATTTGATCGCTGCCCGGCCGACCGAGCGGTCGAGCGTCGCCCAGACGACGATCAGGTCGGCGCGGTCGCCGGAGGTGACGAAGATCTTCTCGCCGTTGAGCACGTACTCGTCGCCGTCGAGCTCGGCGGTGGTGCGGATCGCGGCCGAGTCCGAGCCGGCTTCGGGCTCGGTGATCGCCATCGCCGCCCACTTGCCGCCGTAGCGCTCCAGCTGCTCCTCGGTCGCCACCGAGGCGATCGCCGAGTTGCCCAGCCCCTGGCGAGGCATCGAGAGCAGCAGCCCGACGTCACCCCAACAGAGCTCGATGATGCCGAGCACGGTCGAGAGGTTGGAGCCGTTGCGGTTTCCGTCGCCGTCACCGTTGTTCGACTCACGGCGGACGCCGGCGGCTCCGGCGCCGCCCATGTCGCTGCCCTCGCTCATCCCGTCGATCAGCGAGGCGAGCATGTCCAGCTCTTTCGGGTAGGAGTGCTCGGCCTCGTCGTACTTGCGGGAGATCGGCCGGAAGACCTCGGTCGCGACCTGGTTGGCCTGGCTGACCAGCGGCTTGAACTTCTTCGGTATCTCGAGGTTGATCATCGCCCTCCTTCGCTCTAGACGAGCAGGGCGCCCTCCATCACGCCCGCTGCCCGCAGGTCTCGGTACCAGCGCTCGACCGGGTGCTCCTTGACGAAGCCGTGCCCTCCCAGCAGCTGCACTCCCTGGGAGCCGATCTCCATCCCCTTGGCGGCACAGAGGCGGCGGGCGAGCGCCGTCTCGCGGGCGAACTCGTCGCCGCGGTCGGCGCGGCCGGCGGCCCGGTAGGTGGCGAGGCGCATGCCGGCGCCCTCGATGCCGATGTCGGAGACCGCGAAGGCGACGCCCTGGCGGTTGGAGATCGGTTCGCCGAAGGCGGTGCGCTCGTTGACGTAGGGGATGACGTAGTCGAGGACAGCCTGGGCGGTCCCGGTTGCGAGGGCGCACCAGGCAACACGCGAGCGGTCGATGCACTCGACGTAGTCCTCCGGCTTGCCCTCGCCGAGGAGGGACGCAGCCGGCAGCCGCACATCCTCGATCAAGAGGCGGCCGGTGGCGGCGGCGCGCAGGCCCATCGCGGGCTCGGCCTCGACCGCGAGACCTTTGGTCCCGGACTCGATGACGAACAGGGCCGGGCCGATCCCCTCGGCCTCGGCAGCGACCAAAAACAGCTCACAGTCCCTGGCCCGGGCGAGCAGGGACTTGGTCCCGTCGAGGACCCACTCCTCGCCGTCCTTGCGCGCCTTGGTCTCCAGCTTCAGCGGGTCGAAGAGTGGGCGCGGCTCGAGGATCGCCAGCGCCGCAGCTGGCACATCCTCACCGCCGAAGGCTGGCAGGTAGGTGGCCTCCTGCTCGGCGCTGCCCCAGCGACCGATCGCGGTGGCGACGGCGCCGGGGGCGAGGGCGGCGTAGGCGATCCCCATGTCGCCGTGCGCGAGTGCCTCGCCGATCAGGACGCTGGTCACGGCCGACTGCTCGTGCATGACGCCGCCGAGCTCCTCGGGGACGCCGAGGATGTTGACGCCCAGCTCGTCTGCCTGGGTCAGCAGCTCGGGCGGCGTCGCTCGGGCGGCGTCGGCATCGAGGGCGGCGGGACGGATCTTCTCTGCGGCGAAGGCGCGGCCGGCCTCCTGGAACATCCGCTGCTCGTCGTCAGGGGTGAGGTCGAACAGTCCCTTCGACTTGGTCTTCGCCTGGCGGGCCGGTTTGCCGAGTTGCTGCGCCGCCTTGAACGTGCGGCCAGCGGCGGTGGCGGAACGGAAGCCGTTCTTGGTGCCCTGGAAGAGCGCTCGCTCGACCTGCTTGCGGAGTCGGATCCGATCCAGCAGGTCGGAGCCGGCGAGCCGGTTGATCGCTCGCAGACCGAAGCCCATGCCGCGCTCGGCCATACCCTTCTCGGTCGTCTCGGTCCCGTTCAATTTGCCTTCTTCTTTCTGCTTTTGGTTTTCGATTTGGCGGCGACCGGTTGTACTCGGCCCCTTAGATGAGGCGTGCCGCGCTTGACGTCGCGCACCTCGAAGTCGATCACCTCGCCCGTCCCTGTACAGCCGAAGGCGACCCGTGCCGGCAGGACGATCGGCTTGCGGAAGCTGACCTCGACCGCGAAGGAGTCGGGCAGGTCGCTCTCCAATGCCGCCAGACAGCGCGCCTTCGTCCACATCCCGTGCGCGATCGCGCCGGGGAAGCCGAGTGGCTTGGCACTGAACACGTGCATGTGGATCGGGTTGCGGTCAGCGGAGACGGAGGCGTAGCGCCGCCCCAGGTCGCCGGCGAGGCGCCACTCGGCGCTGACTGGGAGCTCGTCCCTGTCTTCTCCATCGCCACTGGCCTGCGAACGCATTTCCCTCCGCATGCCGGAGGGAAATGCGTTCGGGTCGGCCTTGCCTCGGCGCAGCATCGTGCTCTCGCTCTCCCAGACCTTGCTGCGGCCGCAACGAACGTCGGTCAACAGCGAGAAGGTGTGGCCCTTCGGGTGTGGTTCGAGCTTGGTCGGCCGTACCCGGATCGTCATCTCCTCGCCGAAGCCGATCCGACGGTGCTGGACGATCCGGTTCTCGAGGTGGATCAGGCCGACCGCGCCGAAGGGGAAGCCCCCGTCCGCCATCACCGCCATCTGCAGCGGGAAGGCGAGGACATGTGGGTAGGTGGGGGGCAGGCGGTCGCGCAGCGCGAAACCGCAGACCTTGGCGTAGGCGGCGACCTTTGCGGGATCTGCTTTGACGCCGGCCTGGGAGAGGTCAAGCTCGGGGATCTCACCGCCGCCGCCGGGGATGAAGGGCAGCAACGAGGCGCCGGGGATCAGCGGCGCCGCGGCACGCGCGTAGAGCGGCAGGACCCGGGGTGAGTGCTGGAGCGTGCGAGTGGACATCAGGCCCCCAACAGGCTCTGGCCGCAAACCCGGATGACGTTGCCGTTGACCCCCGGGGAGGCGGGGCTGGCGAGCCAGGCGATCGTCTCGGCGACGTCGATCGGCAGGCCGCCCTGCGAGAGGCTGTTGAGGCGCCGTCCGGCTTCGCGTGGGCCGATCGGCATCGCCGCGGTCATCTGCGTCTCGATGAAGCCGGGGGCCACAGCATTGATCGTCGCCTCGCGCTTCGCCAGCTCGGGGGCCATCGCTTCGACCATGCCGATCACGCCCGCCTTTGAGGTCGCGTAATTGGTCTGACCCGAGTTGCCGGCAATCCCCGACATCGAGGAGACGCAGACGATGCGGCCGTTGGCGGCGATCAGGTCCGCCTCGAGCAGCGCCTCGTCGATCCGCTCCTCGGCGGAGAGGTTGATCTCTAGTAGCGGGGTCCAGCGCTCCTCCGGCATCTTCGCGATCGTGCGATCGCGGGTGACGCCGGCGTTGTGGACGACGACGTCGACGCCGTCCAGGAAGCGGGCGGCGATCTGGGCCGGGGCATCGGCGGCGGTGATGTCGAGCTCGATCGCCTCGCCGCCCAGCTCGGTGGTGACCCGGCGCAGGTCTTCGCCCATCTGCGGCACGTCGAGCCCGACGATCGCGGCGCCGTCGCGGGCGAGGATTGCGGTGATCGCGGCGCCAATCCCTCGTGAGGCCCCGGTGACCAGCGCCCTCTTGCCGGCCAGGGGGCGCTCCCAGTCGAGCCTCGGCACCTTGGCAACACCCTTGCCGATCCGCACCACCTGGCCGGAGACATAGGCGGAGCGCGGTGAGAGCAGGAAGCGCAGGGTGGAGTCGAGCTGGTCCTCGCCACCGGGGGAGACGAGGGCCAGCTGCACGGTGCTGCCGCGACCGCCGATCTCCTTGCCGAGCGAGCGGGTGAAGCCCTCCAGTGCCCGTTGTGCGGTTGCCGCGCGGGTAGTGCCGGCCTCGGCCGGGGGGGTGCCGAGCACGACGACGCGGCCGTTGCGCTCAAGCCTGTCGATCGTCGGGTAGAAGAAGCGCTGCAGCTCGACCAGCTCGGTCGAGTCGGCGATCCCGGTTGCGTCGAAGATCAGCGCCTTGACCTTGCCCTCGCCGCCGGCTCGAGATGCGCCGATCTCCCCGATCAGGCTCGTAACTGCTTTGCCGAGTCGGCCGCCGGGCGCAGCGCCGAAGGACACGGCGCCGTCGACGACGGGCGCTCCAGGTTCATGGCGGTCTAGCCTTACCGGGCGGGGCAGTCCGATCTGGCCGGCGATCGTGCCCGCGATCGGGGCGTTGACCAGCTGTGCGTAGCGGTCACTCATCGAGTTCCTCCGGCGCTCTCAATCACGGCGACAACGCCCTGGCCGCCGGCCGCACAGATGCTGATCAGGCCACGCCCAGAACCCTTCTCGTGCAGGGCTTTGGCGAGCCCGGCGACGATCCGGCCGCCGGTCGCGGCGAACGGGTGGCCGGCGGCCAGCGAGCCACCGTTGACGTTGAGGCTTGCCCGGTCGATCGCTCCCAGTGGCCGCTTACGGCCGAGGCGACTGGTGCAGAACTCCGCGTCTTCCCAGGCTTTCAGGGTGCAGAGGACCTGGGCCGCGAAGGCCTCGTGGATCTCGTAGAAGTCGAATCCCCCGAGCTCGAGCCCGACTCGATCCAGCAGCCGCGGCACCGCGTAGGCGGGCGCCATCAGCAGCCCTTCGCGCTTGCGGACATGGTCGACGGCGGCGGTCTGGGCGTCGACGAAGTAGGCGAGGACCGGCAGACCGCGCTCCTTCGCCCAGTCCTCGCTTGCCAGCAGCACCGCCGAGGCGCCGTCGCTGAGCGGGGTCGAGTTGGCGGCCGTCATCGTCCCCTCGGCGCCGCCGAAGACCGGCTTCAGCTTCGCCAGCCTCTCCGGCGAGGAGTCGGGCCGCAGGTTCTCGTCGCGTTCGAGGCCGAGGTAAGGCGTGACCAGGTCGTCCATGAAGCCGCGCTCGTAGGCGGCGGCGAGGTTGCGGTGGCTGGCGACGGTGAGCTCGTCCTGCTCCTCGCGGCCGATGCTCCACTCGGCCGCCATGAGCGCGCAGTGCTCGCCCATCGAGAGGCCGGTGCGGGGCTCCTCGTTGCGCGGGATCGCCGGCACCACGTGGCCGGGGCGGACCCGCGTCAGCTGCTTCAGCCGTCCTCCCGTCGAGCGCTCGCGGTTGACGTCGAGCAGCACTTCCCGCAGGCCCTCGTTGAGCGCGATCGGGGCGTCGGAGGTGGTGTCCACCCCGCAGGCGATCGCCGCGTCGGCCTGGCCGAGGGCGATCTTGTTGGCGGTCAAGATCGTCGTCTCCAGCCCCGTTCCGCAGGCTTGCTGGACGTCGAAGGCAGGGGACTCAGGGGCCAACCGGGTGCCGAGCACGCTCTCGCGGGTGAGATCGCGATCGCGGGAGTGCTTCAGCACGGCGCCGCCGGCGACCTCGTCGATCCGCTCACCCTCCAGCGAGAAGCGCTCGACCAGCCCGTCGAGCGCCGCGGTCAGCATGTCCTGGTTGGACGCACGGGAATAGGCGGAGTTCGAGCGGGCAAAGGGGACCCTGTTGCCACCGACGATCGCGACACGACGTGGAGATACGACAGACATTGATGTCGAGGTTACCCGACATCAATTCATGCATCACATTTGTGTGATCGATCGCACGCGATCGGTGTTCCTTTTGGGCGCCATGGCAACCAAAAGGAACAGTGATCGTTGCCTCGGGATGTGGCCGGTCAGGCCTCGGAGAAGCCGAAGCGGCGCTGCAGCCGGCGGAGCGGAGCGGGCGCCCACCAGTTCCACTCGCCGAGCAGGCGCATCAGCGAGGGGACGAGGAGGGCTCGGACGATCGTCGCGTCGATCATCACCCCGACCGCCATCCCGATCGCGATCTGCTTGACGAAGAAGACGCTGCTGACGCCGAAGGCGAGGAAGACGACGGCGATCGCCACGGCGGCGGCGGTGATCACGCGACCGGTCTTGCCGATTCCGACGGCGACCGCCTCCTCGTTGCTGTCGCCGAGGTCGTAGCGCTCTTTGATCCGTGCCATCACCAGCACCGCGTAGTCGGTGGCGAGGCCGAAGAGGACGGCGAAGAGGAAGACCAGGCTGGTCACCTCGACGGCGGCCGGGCCGGTGTAGTCGAGCGGGGTCTTCAGCCACCCCTCCTGGAAGGCGAGCACGAGGATGCCAAGCGTCGCCCCGAGCGTCAGGGTGTTCATCAGCAGCGTCTTCAGCGGCAGCAGCACCGAGCCGGTGAGCAGGAAGAGCAGGACCAGGGTGGTCAGGCAGACGATTGCCACCACCAGCGGCGCGTTCTCGACCAGGCTCTCCTTCTGGTCGATGAACCCGGCGGTGTTGCCGGAGACCAGCACCTCGGTGCCGGCGGGGCCGGTGAGCGACCTGATCTCTTGCACCGTGTCCTGCGAGGCGCCGCCAAGGGCGGGACCGTCGAGCGCGAAGTTGGCATAGGCGACCCGGCCCGGGGCGGGGGAGAAGGGGGTGCCGCGCACGACTCCCTCGACGCTTTCGACGCGACGCTGCAGGGCATTCAGCCGGCCGGCCCCGGCGTCGCCGTCGACGGCGACGGTGACCGCCTCGGTGACATCGCGCGGGTAGTGGGCCTCGAGGTATTGGTAGGCGTCGTAGGAGGGCTGACCGGGGGGGACGGCCTCGGCGCTGGGGCCGGTCAGGGTCGTCCAGAGCAGCGGCGCCGCGGCGGCCAGCAGCAGCGCCGAGCTGGCCAGAGCGACCGCGACCGGGCGTCGCATGACGCCGCGGGCCAGCCGGTACCAGCCGTCGGAGGCGTCGGAGACGGCGGCGCCGCGGCGGACCGAAAGGGCGTCGATGCGGGTGCCGAGCAGGGCCAGCAGCGAGGGCACGACCAGGATCGCCATCAACGCCGAGAGCAGCGCCACCGAGGCGCCCGCGACCGCCATCGAGTAGAGGAACCGTTGCGGCATCACGATCAGCGCCGCCATCGCGGCGGCCACGGTCAGGCCGGAGAAAACGGCGGTCCGGCCGGCGGTGATGACGGTGCGGCGATGCGCCTCCCGGGTGGCGCCGCCGCGCCCGATCTCCTCGCGGTAGCGCGAGACCAGCAGCAGCGCGTAGTCGACGGCGAGCCCGAGACTGAGCCCGGTGGCGATGTTGAGCGCGAACAGCGAGGTGTCGGCGAAGCTCGACATCGCCCGCAGCACCAGCAGCGTGCCGATGATCGAGATCACCCCGAGCAAGAGCGGGATCGCCGCCGCGACGACGCCGCGGAAGACGAACAGCAGCAGCAGCGCCAGGATCGGGAAAGCGATCAGCTCGGCGGTCGTGAGGTCTTTGCGGGTCTGGTCGTTGGTCTCATTGAAGCCAGGCGCGAAGCCGCCCATCGCGACGTCGAGCGAGCTCGACTCGATCACTGGCGTGACCGCTTCGGCGGCATAGCCGCCGGCGTCCTGGACATCGACGGTGGACAGGTAGCCGGCGATCGCCAGCGAATCGCCGTCGCGGGCGATCAGGGTGGCGCCGGCGCGACGGTCGCGCAGCGGGTTGACCACCCGGCCGACGTCCTTTACCTGGGCCATGCCGCGACTGATCCGGGCGATCTCGCGGCGCACGGCCGGGTCGGTGGTGTCGAGGGCGCCGCCGCCGGGGGCGCGGACGACCAGCACGATCGCTGGATTGGGGTTGTAGCCGAGCGAGTCGCGCAGCAGCACAGTCGCCCGCTCGCTCTCCGAGGAGCTGTCGGTGAACCCGGCCGCCTTCAGGTGGCTCTCGACGTCTTTGCCGACCGCGCCCGCGATCAGGACAAAGACGGCGACGGCGACGAGGACCAGTTTCGGGTGCTTCCAAGTGAGGTCGGCGATACGGTTCACGCGGCGAGGACCGTACCAGATTTCAAAGTAAGTGCTTGGAATAACCAAGCGCCTTGTTAGGATTGGCTGAATGGGTCGCCGTGAATACGACCAGGAGTGCAGTCTCGCCTGCGCGCTCGACAGGATCGGCGAGCGCTGGTCGCTGTTGATCGTTCGCGAGCTCTCGCTGGGGCCGCTGCGGTTCTCCGATCTCGCTCGTTCGGTTGGCGGTGCTCCCACCGACGTTCTCACTAAGCGTCTTCGCGACCTCGAGGAGGGGGGCATCGTTGCCCGCCGCGAGTTGAAGCCCCCTGCCGCCGGGACCGCCTACGAGCTGACCGCGCTCGGCCGCGGCCTGGAGCGGCCGATGATCGAGCTTGCCCGCTGGGGGATGGAGCTGCAAAAGGCCGAAGACGTGGTCGGGTTGCTGCCCTCTTCGCTGCCCAATGCCCTGCGGGTGATCCTCCGCCCGCCGGCCGAGATGTCCTTCGACCTCGGTCTGCGCAGCGCTGGCCAGAGTTACGCGCTGCACGCCCGCGACGGCTGGATCGACGCCGCCCGCGGCTCTCTCGGCGATACCGATCTGATCCTCTCGGGGTCGCCGATCGAGGTGCTGGCCGCAGTAGTCGTCGGCACCGCCGGCGTGCCGGGCGTCGAGATCGAGGGCGCCGCGGAGCTGCTGGACGAGCTGCGCTCGATCGTCGTGATCCCGGCGCGGATGCGCGAGGAAGCGCAGATGATGGTGGAGTCGGGCGGCCTGCTGATCGCCGCCGCTACGGCCTCCTAGTTAGGCGCCTAGGAAAGCTCGGTGCCGTCGTAGAGCTTCTTGACGTGCACGGTACCCGGAGGAGAGGCTTCGAGGCAGAGCTTGCAGAGGACGCACTCGTCGACGTTTTCGTCGACGACCTCGACCTTGCCGCCCGCGTCCTTATAGATGTCGACGGGGCAGACTTCGTCGAGCTTGGCGGCGAGAGCGGGATCGTTGGCGACGGAGTCGTCGACCTCGACATCGATGAAGACCTTGTTCAGCGTTTTGCTCATGCAGCCACCTTCAGCTTCTCCTTGACGGCGGATGGGATCTCGTCGATCCGCTCGACGACGCGGATGCCGGCGGCTTCGAGGCGGGCAATCTTCTCCGTCGCCGTGTCCTCCACGCCCTCGACGATGGTTCCTGCGTGGCCGAAGCTCATCCCCTTCATCTCTTCGTCGTCCATGAACTTGCCGGCCATGAAGGCGACGATCGGCAGGCGCGAGTCGTTGTCGGCGACCCACTGCGCCAGCTGGGCCTCCATGCGGCCGCCGGGCTCGGTGTAGATGACGATCGCCTCGGTCTCCTCGTCGGCCTCGAAGTAGGGCATCAGCTCGGCGTAGGCGGAGCCGATGATCGCGTCGCCGCCGATCGAGACGGCGGTGGAGACGCCGAGGCCGGCCTGGGTCAGCGAGGAGGAGATCTCGGTGGTCATGCCGCCGGAGCGGCTCATCACGCCGACCGGACCGGGGGCGTAGGCCTTGGCGGCATCTTTGGCGGGGCCGCCGATGCCGCCCATCTTGCAGACGTCGGGGACGATCAGGCCGAGGCAGTTGGGGCCGATGATGCGGGCGCCGCGCAGGTTCGCCAGCTCGACCATCTGGGCGACGTCGCGGCGCGGGATCCGCTCGGTGACGATGACGATCAGCTTGATGTTGTTTTCGATCGCCTCCAGCACCGCGTCCTTGGTGAAGGCGGGGGGGACGGTGACGACGGAGCCGTCGATCGGGCTGCCGTAGTTCTCGACCGCCTGGGCGACGGTGTCGAAGACCGGCACGCCGTGGACCTCGCGGCCCTTGCGGCCGGGGGTGACGCCGCCGACGACCTTGGAGCCGTAGTCGAGGCACTCGCGGGTCAGGTTGACCGCCTCGCGGCCGGTGATCCCCTGGACGATGAAGGTGGTGTCTCTGTTCAGGAGGATGCTCATATGGCTGCCGGCTCCCCTTGGACCTTGGCGACAGCGCGGCCGGCGGCTTCCCAGAGCGAGACCGAACGGTCGCAGGTCTCGACCCCGTAGCGCTCGAGGATCTTGAAGCCCTCGTCCTCCCAGGCGCCGGGGATGCGGAAGATCGCGATCGTCTCGCCGGGGTCCTTGCCGAGCTCCAGGCAAGCCTTGATGACGCCGCGGGCGACGATGTCGACGCGGGTGTTGGAGACGATCGACATCATCACCGCGATCTTCTCGACGCCGTCCTTTTCCAGCACCTCCTTGGCCAGGCCGCAGGCCTTGGCGACCGAGGGATTGCCGCCGATCTCGGAGTAGTTGGCGGGCTTGCCGCCCTGGCTGCGGACCGCGTCGGTGAGGGTCAGCGAGCCGCCGCCGGCGCCGATCACGAGGCCGAGGTTGCCGTGGAAGCCGTGGTCCTTGCCCTGGATGACGCCGCGGTGGTCGGCGGCGTCGATCGCGGCGACGTTGCGCTCGAACGCGGAGGGCTCGTAAGTCTCGCGGGTGTCGTCCTCGGCGATCTCCAGCTTCTTGCGAAGCAGGCCCTTCTGGCGCCCGACCGCCTCGTTCTCCATCTCCATGTGGGCGTCGAGGGCAACGAAGCTGCCGTCGGTCAGCTCGGCCAGCGGGTTGATCTCGGCCAAGGTCATGTCGTAGTCCCGGAAGAGCCGGGCGAGTTTGGCCAGGATCGGCGTGGCGCGGTTCAGCTGCGAGCCGGTCACCCCGGTCGCGGCGATCGTCTGCTTGG
>DASYLY010000084.1:0-43712 GCA_036009365.1 Solirubrobacterales bacterium | reverse complement strand
GAAAGTGCGTTCGCACTGCTCCACCGGTCCTCAATCGAGGTCGGTGAGGCGGCGGTACAGCACGTGGTCGGCGGGGCGGCGGGGCACGGCGCCGCGCCGGGTGTCGCGCTCGTGGGCGCGGATCGCGTCGGTCAGGGCACGGAGCTCGGCGGCCGGGCTCTCGCCCAGCGGCCGATCCTCGACCCAGGAGAACCAGGTCAGCTCCTCGGTGGGGGGATCGGCGTGCATCAGGCCGCCTCGGCCTCGCCGGCGATCAGCCGGCTGCGGCGGTAGAGGGCCTCGTCGTAGCTGCGGCGGCCGAGGCCCTGGCGCTTGGTGCGCTCCTCGTGCTCGTGGATAGCGCCTGCCAGCTCGCTCAGTCGGTGCCGCGAGACCTCCTCGCGGACGAGATCGCTGAGTCGACCGCGGGTGATGAAGGTGGTGTCCGGGAATTGCTTGCCCATGAGGACGCTCCTTTCAAGAGTTTGTCTAGCAACTAACTCAAGAATAGCACCAAAAAAAGATGAGGGCGTTGTCAGGGGGAGAGATCGCCTCCCAGAGGGGAAGATGGGTGGCGAGATGGGGTGGGGCGCCACCCGGCAAAGCGCGCCCCACCCCGTCGCCTCTTCAGGCGGTTGCGGATTTCTCCGCGGCGCCACCGCCATCGGGGCCAGGGGGAGTCGAGGCCCCCTGGCCGTCCGACGATGGCTCACCGCTGCTGAAGCTCTTGGCCTGGTTCGGCCGTAAGTAGGCAATCTGGCCCTCGCGCAGTTCCAGCCGCTGCAGCGCGGAGCGGGTCAACTGGGCCCAGATCTCGGTGCCGTCGGCGAGCACGAACTCGACCCGCACCTCGAAGCCGAGGGCGACGATCCGCTGCACCATGCCCTCCTCGGTGCGCTCGTCGGCTTCCAGCACGACGTCCATGTCGTGCGGCCGTACGAAGTTCTCGCCGAGCCGGTTGACCTCGCCGACGAAGCTCATCACGAACTCGTTGGCGGGGTGCTCGTAGAGATCGTCGGCACTGCCGGACTGCTCGACCCGCCCCTTGTTCATCACCACCAGCTGGCCGGCGACGTCCATCGCCTCCTCCTGGTCGTGGGTGACGAAGATCGTCGTCACGTGCATCTCCTCGTGGAGGCGTCGCAGCCAGGTCCGCAGGTCCTTGCGGACCTTCGCGTCGAGCGCCCCGAAGGGCTCGTCGAGCAGCAGCACCTGCGGCTCCACCGCCAGCGCCCGCGCCAGCGCCATCCGCTGGCGCTGGCCGCCGGAGAGTTGGTCGGGATAGCGGTCGGCGAGCCCGTCGAGCTGGACCAGGCGCAGCAGCTCGTGCACTCGATCGTTGATCCTCGCCTTGTCCCACTTGCGGATCTTCAGCCCGAAGCCGACGTTGCCAAGCACGGTCATGTGCTTGAAGGCGGCGTAGTGCTGGAAGACGAAGCCGACCTCGCGCTTCTGCGCCGGCGTCGCCGTCGCGTCCTGGCCATTGATCACGACCTGGCCGGCATCGAGGTCCTCGAGCCCGGCAATCGCCCGCAGCAGCGTCGACTTGCCGCTGCCGCTAGGGCCCAACAGCGCCGTCAGCGAGCCGTCGGGGACATCTATCGAGACATCGTCAAGAGCCTGAAAGTCACCGAAGCGCTTGAACGCTCCCTCGACTGTGATTCCCATCAGGAACCCTCCTTCGATTTAGAGGTTGAGATCACGGTGTCGCCCGTGATCGGGATCGGGCCGCTGGAGCCCGCCTTTGCTTTGCGGCCGCCGACGCTCATCAGCAGCAGGGTGGTCAGGGCCAGCAGGGCGAGGACGATCGCGCCCGCGTAGGCGGCTTCCTCGTTGAACTGCTCGAAGGCCTTGGCGACGAACAGCGGCAGGGTCTCGGTCTCGCCCGAGATCGAGCCGGAGACAATCGTCACGGCGCCGAACTCGCCGAGCACCCGGGCGGTGGTGAGGACGACGCCGTAGGCGACACCCCAGCGGATCGCCGGCAGGGTGATCCGCCAGAAGGTCTGCCAGCCGTTGGCGCCCAGGGTCGAGGCCGCCTGCTCCTGCTCGGTGCCGATCTCCTGCAGCACCGGCACCACCTCGCGGACGACGAACGGCAGCGAGACGAAGATGCTGGCGAGGATCATCCCCGGGGTCGAGAAGAGGACCTGAATGCCCCATTCGGAGAGGGTCGGCCCGAACCAGCCGTCGTTGCCGTAGAGCAGGAACAGCGCCAGGCCGACGACGATCGGCGAGATCGCGAAGGGGAGGTTGATGATCCCGTCGAGGATCGCGTTGCCCTTCCACTTGTGGCGGACCAGCAGCAATGCGCAGGCGACGCCAAAGATCGTGTTGAGCGGGACTGCCACCGCGACCATCAGCAGGGTCAGCCAGATCGCGTGGATTGCGTCGGGCGAGGTCATCGCTTCGACCGGTGGCCCGAGACCGTGCTCGAACGTCTTGTAGAAGATCATTCCCACCGGGGCCAGCAGCAGCAGGCCGAGGTAGCCGAGGGCGAGGGTGCGAAGACCCCACCTGGCGATCATTTGCGGGCCCCCCGGCGGGCGAAGAGGCTGACGCCGATCAGCAGCGCCAGCGAGATCGCCAGCAGGACGACCGACACGGCGGATGCGCCAGCGACGTTGCCGGACTCGATCTGGCTGCGGATGAAGACGGAGGAGACCTCGGTGTCGAAGGGAATGTTGCCCGAGATCAGGATCAGCGAGCCGTACTCGCCCAGGGCTCGCGCGAAGGCGAGCAGGATGCCGGCGATGATGCCGGGCATCAGGTTGGGGAAGACGACCCGCCGGAAGACGGTGAAACCGTTGGCCCCGAGCGAGGTGGCCGCCTCCTCCATCTCGCGGTCCATCTCCATCAGCAGTGGCTGCACGGAGCGGACGACGAAGGGCAGGGTGATGAAGCAGAGCGCGACCACGATCGCGACGCGGGTGAAAGCGATGTCGAGCCCGAACGGGCTGTCGGACCCGTAAAGGGTCAGCAGGGTGAGGCCGGCGACGATCGTCGGCAGCGCGAAGGGGAGGTCGATCAGGGCGTTGACGGCGCCCTTGCCGGGGAAGTCGTCGCGGACCAGGACCCAGGCGATGATCGTGCCGAAGACGGCGTTGATCGCGACCACGATCAGCGAACAGATCACGGTCAGTTTCAGCGCCGCCAGCGACTGGGCGCCGGTGACCGAGTCCCAGAAGGCGCCGAGGCCGCCGCTGGTCGACTCGGCGACCACGGCGGCCAGCGGCAGCATCACCATCAGGGACAGATAGAGGACGACCATGCCTCGACCGAGGCCGACCCCGAGCCCGGGCAGGCGGATGCCTGCCCGGGGTGCTGCGGATGGGGGAATGCTTGCCGGGTGCGCGTCCATCAGCCGCTCGTCGAGACTCCGAGTTCTTTCTCGATCTCGGCCACGGAGCCGGTTTCGTCGTCGAAGAACTCGTCGTTGACCTTTTCCCAGCCGCCGAAGTCGGCGATCGTGAAGAGATCCTCGGGGGTCGGGAACTGCTTCTCGTCGACCAGGCTCTTGTTGACAGGGCGGTAGCCGTTCTCTGCCCACAGTTCCTGGGCGGCGTCCGACCAGATGTAGTCGAGGAACTTCTGGGCTGCCTCGGGGGCGTCTTTGGTGACCGAGATCGGGGTCTCGATCAGGATCGTGCTGGGCGGGATCACGTAGTCGACGTCCTCGCCCTCGCTCTGAGCCTTGATCGCCTCGTTCTCGTAGCCGAGCAGTACGTCGCCCTCGCCCTGGGTGAAGGCGGCAAGTGCGTCACGGGCGCTGCCGGGCTGAACGACCGTCTTGTCAAGCACGGTCTTGACGGCATCGAGCGCCTGCTGCGGGGATTTACCCGCGTTGATCTGCGAGCCGTAGATGGCCATGATGTTCCAGCGCGCGGCGCCGGAGCTGAACGGGTTCGGAGTGACGATCTCGACGTCCTTGGTGAGCAGGTCGTCGAGCGACTCGAGGCCCTCGGGGTTGCCCTTGCGGACCGTCATCACCACGACCGAGTCCTGGGCGATGCCCTTGAACTCGTTCTTGTCCCAGTCGGGTGCGACCTGACCGGATTCGACGAGGCGGATCATGTCGCCGCCCTGGGCGAAGTGGACGACCGAGGCGGGCTGGCCGGCCTCGACCGCGCGGCTCTGGTCGCCGGAGGCGCCAAAGGAGTTGCTGAAGCTGACATCGGCACCCTCGGGGGTTGCCTCGAAGCCGGGCTCGAGGGCTTCCTCGTACACGGCCTCCGGGGTGGAGTAGCCGACGACGTCGAGCTTGCCGCCGCCCGAGGATCCGGTGGCGTTGTCGTCACTGCTGCCGCAGCCGGCGGCGAAAACGGCGAAGAGCAGGGCGAGAAGCGCGGCCAGGAGGCCGACGTTCACGCTGCGCCGCCGGGTATTGCGAGCGTTCCGCATTGAGGTTCCTTCCTTTTTTGACTGACTTACTGCTTAATGTGTCGCGGCAAGGTAGCACAAAGTCGATCAGAAAAGTAGGGAATAGCGATCCGGATTCGGGGATTTAGGATCGGCGGGTCGGTATCGGGCCAACAGGAGGAGCAGACGATGGAGGTTGTGCGGACGCCGGAGGGGGATCTAGAGGGGCTGCCGGACTTCCCCTTCGAGTCGAGGTACGTCGAAGTCGACGGAATTCGCCTCGCCCATCTCGATGAGGGGGAGGGCAAGCCGGTCGTCTTCTTCCACGGCGAGCCGACCTGGTCATTCCTTTGGCGCAAGGTGATACCGCCGGTCCGCGACGCGGGCTACCGCTGCATCGCCCCCGACTACGCCGGCTTCGGCCGCTCCGACAAGCCCACCGACCTCGCCTGGTACACGTATGACCGCCACGTCGAGCTGATGGCGGCGCTCCTGGAGCAGCTCGACGTTCGCGACGCGACTGCCGTAGTCCACGACTGGGGCGGACCGATTGGGCTGCGGCTGGCGGTCGAGCACCCCGATCGCTTCTCCCGCCTAGTGATCATGGAGACCGGTCCGTTCACGGGTCAGCAGCGGATGAGCGAGACCTGGCTCAAATTTCGCGAGTACACGCGCCGCAACGAAGATCTTCCGGTCGGCTTCCTGGTCAAAGCCGGCTGCCAGCGCGACCCCAGCGACGAGGTGATCGCCGCCTATGAGGCGCCGTACCCAAGCCCCGAGTCGAAGGCGGGAGCCCGGGCCTTCCCGCTGATCCTGCCGACCGAGCCCGATGCGCCGGGCGCGGCCGAGGGCAGGCGCGTCGCCGAGGCGCTGCGCGAGGACGAGCGGCCGGCTCTGGTCCTCTGGGCCGACTCGGATCCGATTCTGCCTTTCTCGGTTGGCGAGCAGGTCTCCTCGCAGCTCAATTTCCCGGCGCCGCGGCCGATCGAGAACGCTGGTCACTACCTCCAGGAGGACGCAGGGGCGGAGATCGGCGGCATCATCGCCGAGTGGCTCGGTTGAGCTGGGCTCGGGGTAGGACTCGTCGGAGCAAAAGCGGGGAGGCTCCGCCGAGTCCTACCCCGAGCCCAGCTTCAGGCGGTCCTGCTGATCAATGCCTCCAACTTCGCGTGGGAGTGCTTGTTCAGTAGCTGTACGCGGCGGGGTGGCTTGTCGCCTTCGAGCCAGGTGACAGTTCCCGGCCAGTAGGGGCCCGGCGGACGGCCGGGATGGTGAAAGACGGAGGCGAAGATCCAGTTGCCGGTGTTGTGGAGGCGGCCGCCGGCGGGCAGCGGCCATTCGGCTTCGTCGTCAGTGGGCCCACCGCGGTGGGTGTGGCCGGTGATCACGTGGCCACCGTCGACGCCGAGGCGTGCCGCCACCTCGGCGGCTCCGTCTAGGCCGCTGCGGAAGATCGCCTCGGCTGAGATGTCGGGATCGAAGTCGGCCCGCAGCAGACGGTTGATCGCCTTGATGCCGAGCGGGAAGGCGGTACGGACCGCGGTGCCGCTGAGGCGCCGCCGGCGATTGCCTCCCGCCTCATTGCCGGAGAGTTTCCTCCAGGCGGCCTCGGAGGTGCGCCCGCGAGATTCGGCCAGGCCGGTGGGGCGCGCTTGGGCGATTCCCCAGCCCAGTCCATATATAGGGCGCAGTACCCGCTCGTAGTCAGCGGGCGTGGCCGGGCTGGGGATCGGGCCGGAAAAGCGCATTACCGTGGCGGCGGCGAGGCACTCGGCGCGGGGCAGCGAGAGGTGGGTGTCCATGTAATGGCCATGGGTGGCGTAGACGTCGTCGCGCAGCCAGATGCCGGGGTAGGCGAGGCGCAGGCCGGCGCCGGCGAGCCAGCTGTCGATCTGGGCGGTGGGGCCGGGGGAGGGCCCGTATATGTGCTCGAGGCCGAGCGCCGCTGGCCCAGAGAACGAAAGCTCGTCGAGCAGCGGCTCGGCGAAGCGGTGGTCGTGGTTGCCGGGAACGAGGACGATCTCGCGCCCATCCAGCGCCTCGCCCAGCTCCTCGAAGAATGGGCGAGCGGAGGCGAGGGCGACGCCGAGCGGCAGGTCGCGCAGCTCGACCGTGTCGCCGAGCAGGACGACGCGGTCGGCGGCGCCGATCTCCTCCAGCAGCGCCCGGCGGATGGCCGGCTCGCGCAGCACGTCTTCGCCGCCGGCGGCGCCGAGGTGGAGGTCGGAGACGATCGCCGTCCGCATCCTCCTCTTTTACTCGACGCTGTCGGCGGGGCGCCTTTTGTTCGCATAGCGACCGAAAAGCGCCACGACGCGTTTGGCCAGTCAGCCAGCCCGGGTACGATTCCGGCATGCATCTGAGCGAGGAGCGTCTGGCTCCGGCCAACGGAATCGAGCTCGCCTACCAGGAGATCGGCGATCCGCACGGCGAGCCGCTGCTGCTGATCATGGGCCTGGCGACGCAGATGGTCGCCTGGGAGGAGGGTTTCTGCACCCTGTTGGCCGAACGCGGCTTCCGCGTCATCCGCTTCGACAACCGCGACATCGGCCGCTCGACCAAGATCAAGTCGGCCGGCGTGACCAGCCGCATCGACACGATCATCGGCCGCCGCTCCACCGCTCCATACCTATTGCGCGACATGGCCGCCGACACGACTGGCCTGATGGACCACCTGGGGATCGACTCCGCTCACCTGATCGGCGCCTCGATGGGCGGGATGATCGCCCAGACGGTGGCGATCGAGTGCCCCGAGCGGGTTCGATCGATGGTCTCGATCATGTCGACGACCGGCAACCGCCTGCACGGGACGCCGAGCTTCAAAGCCTTCGGCCTGCTGCTTTCACGTCCACTCGGCGGCCGCCAGAACGCGATCGAGCAGGCCGTCAAGACTTTCCGCCTGATCGGTTCCCCCGCCTACCCGATGGACGAGGCGCGCCTGCGCGAGATCGCCGGCATCTCCTACGACCGCGGCCACAGCCAGGCCGGCGTCGCCCGCCAGCTGCACGCAATCTCCGCCTCCGGCGACCGCAGCGAGGCTCTGCGCCGCCTCGACGTCCCGACCACCGTCATCCACGGTGCCAACGACCTGCTGATCCGCCCCTCCGGCGGCCGCGCCACCGCCAGGGCGATCCCCGGTGCTCGCCTGAAGCTGATCGACGGCATGGGCCACGACCTGCCGCGCCAGCTCTGGCCGACCTTCGCCGAGGAGATCAGCGCCAACGCCCGTGCCGGCCGGGCGCAGCCTGTCGCCGCCTGACCCGGGAGAGATGCGGCTGAAAGGAGTCGAACCTTCACGGGCTTTCGCCCACACGGACCTGAACCGTGCGCGTCTACCAGTTCCGCCACAGCCGCGGGGAGAAGGCAATCTACCGGTTGGAGCCAATCGCCCGACCGCCGCAGGGCGCAGCCCCCCGACCCCCATCCCGCTAAAATGCCCGCTCCCTCGCCGCTATCGTCTAGGGGACTAGGACGCTGGCTTCTCATGCCAGAAACCGGGGTTCGAATCCCCGTAGCGGTATGGCCTTAACGGAGAGAGCCGGATCTCCCGCCTCTCCCAGGTCACTTAGGTCTTTCGCCTCGCCGAACGCGCTTGACACCAGCGCTTTCAGGCGTATCTGACCATCGTTGCGGTCGATCTCGACCCGGAGCCGGAATGCGTCGAACACCGCCCGCCGTACGTCGGGGTCGGCGGCAATTAGTGACTTGCCGAGGTCGGGCAGAGCGCCGAGGACCGCTAGGGCGTCGGCGGGGTCTACAGCGGTGCTGTCCCGGTGTGAAGCTTCAAGCTGGGCGAGGACGGCCTGCGCCTCCTCGCGCTCAGCCTTGAGGTTGCGGATTCGCTCGCCGACCAGGACTGGGTCGACGCCAGCCTCTATTGCCGCGAGCTGTCGCTCGATCCGCTGCTCGACCTCGCCGACCTGCTTGGCGATCCGCACGCGCTGGTCGTCGTCGCGGTCTTCCACTTCGCTCGCCAGCATCGAACTCTGAGCACGGAAGTGGGTCAGGCGGTCAGCGCCGAAGATCCGCGAGGCGAAGAAGCTGTCGATCAACGTGACCAGGCTGTCCTCGCGGATGTACTGCCATTTGCCGTGCCCGACCGCCTCTGCCGCGCGGTCGCCGTAGGAGGTGCGGTAGCCACAGGTGTAGTAGGTCGGCTCGCCTTTGCGGGCGCGCCCCTGCATCCGTAGTGCGTTGTGCCCGGTGGCGCAGTGGACGATGCCCCGCAGCAGGTGGGGACGTTTCTGCGGGCGACGGCGGCGACCGCCGTGGCCATTACTGCGGCGCTTCATCTCGGTTTGCGCGCGCTCGAACTGCTCGTCGGTGACTAGGGCCTCGTGGCGCTCGTCTGCCTCGACCCATTCCTCGGGACTGCGCCGAACCACCGGCCCAACGCCCTGCTTGTGAGCGCGTGAGTCGAGCCGGTTCCAGTAGAGGCGGCCGGTGTAGGTCGGGTTTTCCAGCATCGACTTGATCGTCGTCTTCGCCCACTTGCCAGAGGTGTTGCGTTTGGAATCGACGTGGTTGGGCGGCGGCGGGCCACCGGGCCGATTCAGGTGGTTGGCGATCTCCTTGTAGCCGGAGCCGGAGAGGAAGCGGTCGAAGATCTCGGCAATCACAGGCGCCCGCTCGGGGTCGGGGACGAGGCGTGACTTCGTGTCGCCCGCCTTCGCCCGCGCCGGGTCTGGGTGCGCCTCATGCCGAAGCCGGTAGCCGTAGGGCGCCCGCCCACCGTTGCGGTAGCCCTGCCGCGTGTTCTCCTTCTGACCGCGCCGGACTTCCCGGCCCAGCTTCTCGACCTCGAACTGGTCGAGCGCCTGGAACATGTGCCGGATCAGCCGACCCTCGGGGCTGGTCTGGTCGCCGGCGGTGAGCGCGTAGAAGACCTCGACTCCGGCCCGCGTCATCTCGCGCTCGTACGTGAGCGCGTGGAACAGGTCGCGGCTGAGGCGCGAGGTCGAGTAGATGATCACCGCGTCGAAGCGGCGGGCGTCAGGCTCCTTCGCCTCGCGCAGCAGGTCAGCCCAACCGGCGCGGTCGTCGCGGCGACCGGCCTCCTGATCGGTGAACTCGCAAACGATCTGGCCGCCCAGCTCGGCAGCCTTCGTCGCGCAGGCCTCCCGCTGCGAGGGGAAGGAGAGCGTTGGGTCCTGCTTGTCCTTGGACGAGAGGCGTCCGTACCAGGCGAAGCGTCGCATCATCGGTCCCTTTCCTCGGATTTACACGGGGTCGGCCGGTACGCTTGAACCGTGACCGCGAAGGAGAAGCTGCTGCGAGAGGTGCTTGACCTCGATGAGGCAAGGGCGGCCCGCGCGCGGATCGTCATCCCCAACGAGCTGGTCGATGAGCCGGAGATGGCTGCGTTGCCCGCAGGCTGGGGCGAGACCCTGACCGGCGAGCCGATGCCGAATGTCGCGGCCGCTGTGCGGCGCTCCCGCGAGTCGCACTGAGCGTGCTGGTCGTAGACGCGAGCCTGGCGGTCGAGCTGTCGCTCGACCGGGCCGGGGAGCAGGCAAGTGCTGCCCTCGATGACGGAAGCCAACTCATCGCGCCCCCGCTGCTGTGGAGCGAGGTGCCTTCGGTGCTTCACGAGATGGCTTTTCGGGGCGACATCTCCAGCGCCCTTGCCGAGCTGGCAGTACAGCGCTTCCTGGCCGGGAAGCTCTCGATTAGCGAGCAGCGGCCCGATGATCTCGCCGCGACGGCTTGGCGGGTCGCTGAGGATTTCGGTTGGGCGAAGACCTACGACGCTGAGTACGTCGCGCTTGCGAAGCTGAACGATTGCCGGTTGGTCACCGTCGATGGCAGGCTTCGCCGTGGTGCAGAGCGGCTTGGCTTCGTCGTGACGCCAGCCGAGCTCTAGGCGGACCGCGTCGGTCATTGGTCCGCGCCTTTGGCCTTGCCCCCCCGAGAGGCGAGCAGGTCGAAGATCGCCTTGGCCTGCTCGCGGCGAAGCTGATTGTCCAGCGCTGATCCGGGCTTGGTGTGTTCAATCGACATGGTGGGCTTGAGGCCGCCGACCGGCGCCGCTTTGTGCTGCCTGCCTTCGTGATCGCGGCGGCGCCGGGCTGCGATCCGCCCACCATGTGTAGCTCCGTCGCGCCCGGATCTCAAGTCGGGCCGACCCCCTCGGCCGGAAGCTCGCTCAGCACCCCGGACCCGCAGAAATGGCAGTAGGCGGCAACGTCGCGCCGGGCGGGGCCATGCTCGCGCTTGGGGTCGGGGTAGACGATCTCCTCGCAGCCCGAGCAGAGCCGCAGCGCCTCCCGGTCGGCCTCGGCGAGAAAGGCATCGTGGCCGATGCGGCGCCGGGCGATGAAGCCGTGCCTCTCGCCGAGCCGCGTGGCCTTCCACTCGCGCCAGCGCAGGTAGTCCTTTCGCAGCCGGTCCTGCCCGGCGGCGTTCTCGCGGTCCTGCTCGGCATCGAGGGCCAGCCCGTCCAGCGAGTCGGTACCCAGGAGATCCCCGTCCTCAAGCCAGCGGCGGCGCCGACGCAGCTTCGGCCCTTCGCCGAATCGCTTCGCCGCCTCGTTCAAGCGCTCGATCTGGCTCGCGTGATGGTGAGCGACCAGGGCGACAAGCGCCTCGCGCTCGGAAGGCGTCGGCTCGCGGTCGGCGAGGCGGGCGGCAATCGGTTCGGCCAGCATCCCGCCGACTGCTTCCAGGGCGGTGCGCTCGACCTCGTTCAGCCCGCCCTCGCCTTGGACTGAGAGGCGAAGGGCATCGGTCGCCGCTCGGCCGAGCTGATCGTCTCCCCAGGCGTAGCGAAGCTCTCCCCGCAGGTGCTCGGCGAGGGCCTCGGGGTCAGAGCGCAGCCGTTCGCGCTGCGCCTCTTCCTCCCGGCGCTTGGTTTCCTCGCGCTCGTTCGCTTCGTCGTAGGGACGACGCGCGGCGCGGAGGATGTCGAGCAGGTCGCCGGCCTGCTCGCCGTCGCCGACCATCCACTCGGGTGCGACGATGCAGCGGCGAAGGTCGCGGGCCAGCCCGACGCTGGCGACCAGCATCCGGGCGCTGTCGATCTCCCTGTCGGCGGCGGCGAGGAAGGACCGCGCCCGCTTCTCGCTGGTGGTGATGAACAGCAGCGGCGGGCAGTAGGCATTGCGGTGGTGCCAGGCTTCGCGCTGGGCGTACTCGCCGTAGCCCGCCGCCTTCGCTTTGAGCTGGCGGTGCGACATCGTGCCGAGGTCCAGCTCGACGAGGCCGATCACTCCGTTGCCGTCAGTGTCGGCGATCTGGATGCAGGCGTCGGGCGCGATGGCCCGCTCCTCGCGGCCGAGGGTGGTGAAGGTCTCACGCGCCTCGGCCTCTCGCTCGAAGCTCACCAGCCGGATGCCCTCGGGCAGCCCGGTCTTCAGCACCACGTACAACTCGCTCAGCCCAGCGGCGTGAGCGAGGAACAGCGGGTTCGGCTCGCGCCGCTCGCCGCCGCGCGGAGGCGGTTCGCCGTTGGCGATTGCCTCGCCCTTCCGCGTCGGCCACAGATGATGCGGCGCTGAGCCGCGTTCCCGGTAAGGCCGGGTCCGACTGACGAAGCCATGCTTGGCGAGGCGGGCGGTTCGATAGCGAAGCGTTCGTGGCGGGGTCTCGGGCGACAGGCTGGCGAGCTGCGGCAGGGTCAGCACCCGGAGAGAGGAGAGCAGGCCGAGGATGCGATGGTCGAGATCGGAGAGCGAAGGGTCGGCAGCGCGTGAGGGTCGGCCTTGGGTCAAGCGCCCTCCTGACGCACGGAGGCGGCCGCTGTCGGCGAGAGCCGCGCCGCTCCTACGGTGATGCCGCCGATGAAGGCGGCGGGCCGAGCGCGCCGGTACGGCGGGGAGGCGCTGCCTCCAGCGCGGAGGAGAGAAGCCGCTGAGTCGCCAGCGCTGAGGCGATTGCGGTCGCGCCAAGTGCGATCGGAGTAGCCGAGGGTGCGAGCGAGCGCTGCGAAGCCTGCGCTGAGGCGAGAGCGAAGGGCGCGAGCCGGTGCGCGGCAGAAGGTGCGAGATCGAGATCGACCCACCATCATTTGACTGCGAACGAAGGGGATAGAGACTCGGGCGCGGGGGAGGGGTACGGATTCCGCACCGCGGCGCGGAATGAGCGCTGCCGGGCCTTGCCAGTCGGGTTGAGGGCGATTGGCAAGGCCGGGCGGGCGCAAACAGGCTCTCGGCAAGCTCATCATCTACCTACCTGTCGAACGAGCCAGCAGAATCCGGCAACTTTCAAGCAGCGCGAGTCCGGCGAGCCGAACTCGCGCGATGCGTTCGGTCGAAGTTCTAGTGCCATCTACTTAAACGGAGGCACGAGGGGGGAAAGTGGACCCCTTTATGTGACGAATCCGACCGGCTAGGGCACTGAAAGCATCGGCCAGCCGAGCGAAGAGAGGGCTAGTTACCTTGATCTGAGCGCAGCGCCCAAAGAGTCTCAAGCCCCAGATGCCGCTCGACTAGATGGCCCGCCGAGCATCGGCCAAGTTGTAGGCGTGGGGGGTCGGGGTCCTTTGCCGTGGCGGTCACTACGACAGGGGCGCCGCACTCGGGACATTCATTTCCGATGCCTTTGCGTACTGATCGAGGTCACTCATGCAAGCTGCCTATAGCTGGGGCGGCCAAACTATCCCGCGCGTAGAAATCCAGTCGTTGAGGGCTCGGAACTCATCCACGAATTGTTCTGCTGCGTTTCCATTTCCCTGCGCTGCTGCGAAGGCAAATGAACGACAACGCGTCAATCGCTGCAGTAGCCCCTCGGTTTCTCCATCGCGCGCGCCACTGCGTGCCCGAGAGAAATCGATTGCATAGCCAAGTCGATCTGCGGTTGTCAGCATCGAAGAAGCGCCAAAGTCAGCTCGCTCCGCAGCCTCCAGCGCAGTCATCATGACCTGATTTGCCATAACGGTGAGCCATTCGAGCAAGGCGCAGTGCCGATCCCCCGTGGTCCTGGCTGCATTGCTGAAAAAGGGCGCCAGGATTGCCAGATCCTTGAACTTGGGCGGCGCCTCCGAGGCTTCCCTGAATGCTGCGACCTCCACGTCGAGCAAGGTCTGACCTGACTGATCCAGCACCTTAACCACGCCGTCATTTCCCACAAGAGTCGCCATTCCGCCTAGGGCTGACATCAGGGAGAGCATGTCGGGCGTGTCGTCGTAGTCGATCAGCGCAGTGCGCCCTTGGTCCTGCAACTCGATCACCCGAAAGCCACGCGCGCCGAAGGTGGCCTCGGCTACGAGCATCGTAAGTCCAGTCGCTCCCTTTCCTGCCCATTCTGGTTTCCTGAGCTCTGCCTGGCCGTTGGCTAGGAAGCAGGTATATCCAGCGTCTGCACCGATGATTGCCGCCCCCATCGATTCGACGCTGAGTTCAAGGTCTTCCAATGACCAACGCTGGTCGGTGCGCATGTCGAGTACCTCTTCGGCGACGGCATCCCAGCGATACTGGGCATGACCGCAGGCGTTACGCAGAGCACTGTCGCTGCATGCGGCCAGCCGTTGGGCTGCGGGCTCCCGCGACGCTTCGAGTTGAGCCGTAAGAGCCCCCATCGTCGGTGGGGTTGATCCTTGGCTGAGAGTCTCGCCTTGCTTCGTTCTGTCCAAATCGACTATGAGCCAGCCGTAGGTACGAAAGCTGGTCTCGGCAAGTTCCTTGTAGGAGTCCATGATGGTCTTGAGGATCGCGGCGTCGTCCGCTAGGCCAACCTCTTCTCCGGCGGCCAGTAGCTGGAAGCCGCGTTTGATCTGTTCGACTGCGGCAAAAATCAGCTCGCTTTCGGTAATCGTTCGGTCGACCAGATGCTGCACCGCTTCGGAGTCTGCCGTCGCCGCGCCATCAAGAAGTCCGTATATCGAGCGTGAGATGCGATGGGCGCCGAGGGGTCGATCAAGGGTTCCGAGGCCAATTGCCGGAAGCACCAGAAGGCTCTCGATCCCTACCTCGCGTATCGGGCCTGCGCCGATGAGGTGGGAGAAGTAACCGCGCGCGCATTCGGCAAGTGCCTCAAAAGGTGCCTCCTCGCCGGCAAATGCGCTAAACACCGCACCCACATCAAGGAAGCCATAATCGTCGCTGTAGTGTCCTGGCCTCCCTAGAACCAGCGCCGCCCGGGCGTCAAAGTCAGGGACGATCCAGGCTTCCATTTCTTTTAGTAGTTCGCCGATGCGCTCCGTGTATGGGAAGCCATCGAGCAACTCCTGCATTTCCGCCTCTGCTCTGCGGGCGGCGGGAATCGTCTCAGCGACGAGGATTTTCACGAACGCTTGAGTCAGCTTCGCGCCGTAGCGACCGCTCTCGGCGGCCACCGTGCGAAGCTCCTTCGCCGGACCTTGGGGATCGAAGAGGGCCAGATCTTCACACGCGCGAAGCAGTGCCTCGACATGCGCAATACGCCGCTCCATGGCTTTTCGCAACTCGCTGCCGATGACCGCTTGGTCATTGACATCTAGCGCTTCAAGCTCGGCTCCCAGGCCGGTCATCTCGCCGATCCGCTCGAAGATCCTGGCGTCGCTGACAGCGGTTGCGAACTGGTCGTTGGTGACGATGATGTTGCCCTCGGGCAACTCGCCGAAGTGTTCAACCAGCTCTCGAAGGCGCTGATCCACAGACTCGAGTGCCTTCGCTCGGGCTTGAGCGATCTCGGCCACCTCGTCACTCTCACCGACCTCGACCCCGCATTGCGGACAAAGTCCTGGCTCGCGTGGCTCGCCGCACTCCGGGCAGCACTCAGCGAGAAACTCAAGGCGCATCGTGAATGGGCCGCTTTCTCGGATTGTTGGGTCGCTCACTGGCATGAAGCTATGAGGCTAGGGTGCTCGTCGGTCGAACCCATAGATAGCCCACAGCATCGACTATCTGACGCTGGCATTACTGGCGTTCACCTATTCGATAAGTGCGTTAAACCTGGCAATCGCGGCGTTGTATTCCCCCAAGCTTTCTTCAGTGGGAGAAGTCGCCAACTGCTCCATCGTCTTCGTGAGGCCAATAAGGGCATTCGACACCTCGACGTCAGACGGCGATGCTTCGGTGCCCGAATAGTCCCTCCATTCCTTGAGTTCCTTTTCGATGGACTCAGCGCGAGAGGCGTATTCCGGCTGCGGTTCACCCGCTCGCAGCTCCGCGTTGCGAAAGTCATCGTTGAGGCGATGAACGCTTGAAACAATCGGCTTCAGTTCGATATGCGCGAGATTCTGTTCGACCGACCCGCCCGCCGATTCCGAAGAAGCCGAGCCCCTAGCTTCGGGCGCCGCTGCTTGGCCTTCATCACCAGCGTGAAGTTGCCGCTCGTCGCTGCTGCTCGACCCGATGGCGACGACAGCACCGGCTGGCCACAGCGACACCACCATCGCGACAATTAGGAGAAACCGCGTCATAGCTGCGCGCCGTCTTTCTGAAGCCAATCGAACGCGACTCGAAGCTTTGGATTGCCCAAAACCTCGTATGCCTGGTTGATTTCGAGCATCCTCGCTGCGGCACTTGCATCGCCGGGGTTGATGTCTGGATGGCTAGCCTTTGCCTGTTGCCGGAAGGCGGTCCTGACTTCGGCTTGGGTCGCATGGATCGCGATCCCCAACGCCTCGTATGGTTGTTCAACGTGAAGCACGACATGTCGCTCAGTGAAGGTGAGATCGGCCAATGGCGAGCCTTCGAACGCCGCGTCGTCCTCTAGGTCAGGGCCACCAGAATCCCCCGAAGCCGATGCTTCCAGAAGCTCTCTGATGCCCATCGCGCCCCATGCCAGAGGGTCACTAGGAGGGGCCCAAATAGACCTCCAGTTGTAATAGGTGACCTTTGGGCCATGCCAGATGCTGGGAAGTGACCACCAGCCGAGGAGGGCGGTCATGAACAAGCTGATGGTCGTCTGTTTCCGACCGCATTCGACACATAGATATCCGCTTACCCGACCTTCCCTTGCCCAGTAGATGAATGCATAGAGCCGTGCCCATCCCCGGAAGACGATTGGTTTGTCTTCGGCTCCGCACTGGGGGCAAGGGATCGACCCGAGCGGCATTTCGACGATGCCACCGCCCTTCGCCTTGCCAACGGGGGCTCCGCACTCCGGGCAGGTCGTGGCTTCCGACCCCACGTAGCCGCATGAGCCACACCAGGACAATGAGGTATCGAGCGGGATCGGTTCAGTCGCCGTCAATTTTGCAGAGCCTCGTTGCCCTCATGGCACTTCGCTTTCCTCGACGTGGCTGAGGCAGCCCACTTCCTGCGCTTCCGACACGGCTCCTTCGCAGTATTCGCGAACGGCGGAAGGAGCTTCGTCGGCCCGTTCTATGTCGTCAGGCTCGAACTCGTAAGACTGTTCGCCGCTCTGATTGACCGGCGTCGAGTCGATCCCACCTTCACCGGCACCGGGCGTCGTTCCGCACGCGCTCAAGGCAATAGAGAGAACGACGAGAGCACCGATGGTCAACCATTTCCTCATAGATCTCCCCTACGCAGAGGACCGCGAGAATACCGAGAAACGACCGGTCCGAAGCTAGGCGTTCGCCTTGGGCTGGCTCTCGGCGACCGTGTAGTCCTGCGGATCGGACTCCACGATCTCGCCCGGCTTCCAGGTGATCCCCTCGACAAGCGCGCTCGGCGTAGTCGACAGCGCCCCCGCCATCCTGATTACGGCATCGAAGTACGGCAGGGCTTTACCGCTCTCCACCTTGCCGATCATGGCGGTGCTGACCGCCGAGCGATCAGCCATCACCTCCTGAGAGAAACCGGCCTCCTCCCGAAGCCGCACGACGTTGCTGGCAAACCGGGCGGCGGCGGCGTCGGAGAAGGTCATGGCTGCTCCGGCTCAGATACCTCAAACCCGCCATCCACGACCACGGTGTAGCCGGGGTTCCAGCCGATGCCGGCGGCCAGCTCGTCGAGGGACACCGAGAGGCATCCGGCCAGCTTGACGGCGGTATCGATACGGGGAAGACGCTTGCCCCGCTCCAGCAGGCTGATCTCGGTTCGGTGGAGGGAGGCCCGGTAGCCCAGCTCCGTTTGAGTCAGGCCGGCACGCTCGCGGCAGCGCTCCAGGTTCTCCCCGAAGCGGGCCTTCATGTCGGGGGTCGGGGGCGCGATCAAGGGAGTCAAAGTCCCACCTCCCACTCGGCGAGGCGCTTGTCGCCGATCAGGTAGAAGCCCGGCACCGGGCAGACCGGCCGCTCGGGTGGATGCTGGCGCGGTGGGCGATCTTCGACCTCCTCGAACACGTAGCGACCCGGAATGACCCTGGCGGGCCTCCACCGCATGCCTTTCAAAAGCTCGCGCATGGGGATCTCCAGCGCGGCGGCTACTCGCAGCAGTACCTCCACTCGGGGCATGCGCGCAGCGCGCTCGAAGTGGCCGGCATCGTTTCGGTGCAGGTCGCCGCGCCACCCCATCTCTTCCTGTGAGATTCCGAGCCTCAGCCGGTGGTGCCTCACGGTGTCTCCGAAGCGCCGCAGGATGATGATGCTCTCGTTCATTTGCCTACCTCCACGCCGGGCTCGTCGGTCACTTCGTAGCGGCCCGGCTTGAACCCGCCCGGTCGATACCTGATGCCGTCGAGCAGCTCGCTCGGTTCGATTTCAAGGCCGCCCGCGAGTCGCACGATTGAGTCAAGGCGCGGCAGCCTGTCGCCGCGCTCGAGATGCGTCACCGCGGTCTTGTGCATGCCGCTGAGGAATGCCAGCTCCTCTTGGGAGAGGTCGGCCCGCTGGCGCTCCCGGCCCAAGACGAGGGCGAAGTGCTTGCTCAGCTCGGACACGGTCGGCCCTTGGCTCGCTTCTCGTATGCCTCCCAGTCGTAGGCGCCGCGCCGCCCTCGCCTTCTGGCCGGGGCGTCGTCGCGGTCAGAGCGGGCGTCGTCAGGCTCGGGCCACTCGGTCAGGCAATGAGTCGCCGACCCCATCAGCCAGAACACCGCCGCGAGCCGGTCGCCCATCGCAAACCACGTCTCCGAGTCGGGGCCGTCTGCGGGTTCGGCGACTGCCTCGGCCGCGTCGAGCGTTTGGTAGACCAGCGTGCGGAAATCGTCAATCCGCCGCTCGGCCTCTTCCCGAGCGTGGCGCCAGCGCCGATGCTGCGGTGACTCGGGCAGCTCCCCGGCCCGCCCTGCTCGCCGCGCCGCCGCCAGCCGCCTTCTTCCTTTCGGGGTGAGCGCCCATTGGTACTGGCCGTACTTGCGAGATCGCTCAAGGGAACCGGCGACCCGCAGCGATTCGAGCTGGGGGCGCAGCCGCCGCGTGGTCGCCGAGTTGTGGACGAAGCCGAGGTGTTCGGCTACGTGCCAGCGCGCAATGTGTTTGTGGCCGTGGCGCTGCGCTCGCTGAATCGCGGCCAAGACCAGCGCGTCGGAAACCGGGGTGAACCGTCCCAGCTCGCAGCCCTCGGCATCCATCGCGGTCCCCTTTCGGTAGGGCACCGAAGAGGGTCAGGGATGCCGCCCCCAAAGGGGCTATGGCGAGTACGGTTTCGCTTGCATCGAAGGCTTCTACTTCGGTGCCAGGCCCCGGGGCGTTTGCGCGCCGCCGGGGCCACTTATGTCTTTGGCGTCGGCGAAGGTAGCTCCGCTGACGCCGAAGTCAAGGCGACTGTTTCGGAACGTCCCTTCGGGGCCCCCTGATCTGCTTGTAGGAAGGACGCGGATTTTTAGCCTGTGGAGCCAAATCCAGCGATGCTTCTACCGGCACGATGATCTCTCCGTTAGGGACGAAACGCTGTAGCGGTACTTTGCTGCAAAGTCTCTAGAGAGCCAAGCCCCGGTTTTGCCGGGGCTTTTCTCGTTCTGTGTGGCAACGGATTCGCCCAGGAGAAGGATCTCTCCACTGCCTTGCGACTGGAGTGCAGACGATCTATCGTGGGTTCGTAGGCAACGAGAGGAATGGCCACGCGTTCGACTACGGCCATACGTTCCGTGCATTCCGGCCCTCCCGCACACGGGATAGGCGCTTCACGGCTTCGGTTGCGAGTTCTGCTCTACTGCTGTGGGTTCGATCGCGAACTTGCCGAGGGCCCTGCCTCCGAATACCCGATGGCAGATGTACTGCCACGGACCGAGGAAGACTTAGATCCCGATCAAGGAGTACGAACATGAAGATGATTCGGCTTTCAATCCTGCTTGTCGCGGTCGCCGCGACTCTCTCGCTCGGGTTCTCCGCGCCGGCGGCCGTCGGCGCGAAGGCATCGAAGGCGACGGTGATACATGTCGTCGAGCGAGCAACCACGGACGCCGTTACGAACGGAGACCCGGACAACGACAGACTGGGCAATGTTCTGACCTTCGCGAACAAGGTCTACGACAGTGCCAACAAGCGCCAGGTGGGCTCGAACCAGGGCTACTGCATCCGAACGGTTGTCGGCAAGGCCTGGGAGTGCAACTGGACGACGTTCCTCAAGTCCGGCTCGATCACGGTCGAGGGCAAATTCTCGGACACCGCCAACACCGTGCTCGCTATCACCGGCGGAACTGGGGCATACGCGATCGCCCGAGGCGAGATGGATCTCAAGTACCACAACGAGAAAGGGACCGCCTTCGACTTCGTCTTCCACCTGATGTAGCGCCGCAGCGGCGGTGATTCGAGCATCGTCTTGCCCAGGCTACGGTCGATCCACCTGCACGAGCGCGAGCCGCTCGGCGACGGCGTCGCGGCGATAGTCGAAGATCCGCTCCAGGTCGCGGCGGACGAACAGCCGGTGGGCGAGGGCGCCGAGTGGGCCAAGCGGGATCTCGTAACGGACGCGGTCGTGGATCACCGTGGCGCCGTTACCGTCAGGTTCGAAGATGTGGGTGTGTTCCCAGAGCGAGTAGGGGCCCTTGGCCTGGGTGTCGACGAAGCGCAGTGGTGGCGCCCAGGTCTCGATCCGGGTCTGCCAGCGGATCGGCACACCGTGCAGCCTCAGCCGGTAGTCGAGCAGTGCGTCGGCCTGGAGGACGATCGGCTTCGGCGTCGTCACTTCGAAATGGAGCCAGGGTGGGGTGAGCGGCTCCAGGTTGCCGCTGTCGCCGTAGAAGGCAAAGGCACGGTCCACGGGCAGCTCGACTCGCTGGCTGCGCTCGAGAAGATGGATGGCCACGGGCTCAGCTTCGCAGGCCATCTGTGCGGGCTGTTCGGTTGGGCCAGCATCGGCCGGGGTAGCTTCATGGAATCGGGACGAACACTCTCATCGCCGGCGCCACGGGTTTCGTCGGTGCCCGGCTGGCCGCTGCGCTGACGGGCTCGGGAGCCTCTGTCCGCTGCCTGGTTCGCGATCGCTCCAAGGCCCACGCGCTCGAGGCCGCGGGTGCGGAGCTTCACCTTGGCGACGTCACGGACGCCGAGAGCCTGGCCGGCGCGGCGCGTGACGTCGAGGTTGCCTACTACCTCGTCCACGCGATGGGCGGCGGCGGCGGGTTCGCCGAGCGCGAGCGAGCCGGGGCGACGAACTTCGCCCGGGTGGCCGGTCGCGAAGGAGTCAAGCGCGTCGTCTACCTCGGCGGGCTCGGCGACGAGAGCCAGTCGGAGCACCTGCGCAGCCGCCACCAGACCGCCCGCGTGCTCGCCGCCGAGGGTCCGCCGCTCACCTACTTCCGGGCGGCGATGGTGGTCGGCGCCGGTAGCGAGTCCTACCGGACCCTGCGCTACCTGGTGGGGCGGTTGCCGGTGATGATCGCCCCCAGCTGGCTGCACACGGCCACGCAGCCGATCGGCATCGATGCGACGATCGAGTACCTGCGCTGCGCTCCCGAGGTGCCCGAGTCCGTGGGGCGGGAGGTCCAGATCGGCGGCCCCGACGTCCTCTCCTACTCGGAGATGCTGGACCGGATGGCGCTCGTGATGGGGAAGCAGCCGCGGCGCAAGCTCCCGGTTCCCTTGATCACGCCTTGGCTCTCGGCCCTCTGGCTGGGCCTGGTCACTCCTGTCGACACCAAGGTGGCACGGCCGCTGGTCGAGGGTCTGACCACGACGACTGTGGTCACCGACCCCGCCGGTGCTGAGCCGTTCGGAATCTCACCGGAGTCGTTCGACGAGGCGCTGCGGCGCGCCTTCGCCGAGGAATAGAGGACGACTGCCCGCGCTCGGGCGATAGATTCCCCCGTCGATGGCGACGAACTTCGAGATCGGAACCCGTTACACGCGCCCGCCGACGGAGCCGGAGTCGTGGTTCCACGACGTCCTCGGGCAGGTTCGAGCCGAGCGTGAGGGAGACATCCCGCTCAGGGTCGAGGCGACTACCGGCCACCGTGTCGATGCTCTCCTCACCGAGGTCGATCCGGCGATCGCCCCCGGCCCGCACGGCAAAGTCAGCCTCAACTCCCACGGCGAGGATCTCGTGATCGGCTCGGAGATGATCGCCGCGTTCACTCTGCTGCCCGGGAAAACCGCCGTGCGCAAGGACGAGACCTCCGACTGATCGCCGGGTTCCCGGGCACGTTGCTGCAGAGCCTCTGAATGCTCGGGGCTCTTTTGTTGGCCCTGGTACTGTCTCTAAGGCTGGGGAGCCTGGACTTTGCGAGAAAAACGGCGCTCGAAGAGCGCGCTCGCATCATCAGGTCTCCAGTGCTCCGAATTACATAGGGGCAGTGCCGGAAGGCCGATGATCCCCGATCCGACGATCTCTGCAGTGACACCTGCCTCGAGCGGGCACGAGAAGCAGGACCGCGCTCACCTCCTCGTCACCGACGACCGTCCCGAGGTGAGGCAGATGGTCGAACGCGGGCTCGGGGAGCGCTACGACTGTGAGTTCACCAGCAGCCTCGAGCAGGCTCGCGAGAAGCTCGCGGCCGGAACCTTCCAGGTCGCCATCTGCGACCTGCAGACGCCGCAGGAATCCGGGTTGGTCCAGGTCGAAGAGATCGCTCGCGACTACCCGGAGACGGCGCTCGTCTTGATCACCGACGTCGACGATCCCGAGGTGACCGAGCGAACCTTCCGGCTCGGCGCCCACGGCTATCTCGTCAAGCCCTTCTGGCCCGGGCAGCTGCTGATCACGACGAAGAACGCGCTGCGCCAGCGCGAGCTGGAGCTGGCGCTGAAGGCCGAGAGCTGGGCGGTCGAGGGGCAGCTGCAGCTGCTCAGCGATGTGGCGCCGGTGCCGATCTCGATCAAGGACGCAGAGCGCCGCTACGTGCTCGCGAACCGGATGGCGCACGAGATCGCCGGCCTCGAGTCAGGCGACCTGATCGGCCTCACCGACAAGGCGTTCATGTCGCCGGAGGCCGAGCGGATCGCCGCCGAGAGCGATCGCGAAGTCCTCGCCGGGGCGACCTTCGAGAAAGTCGAGACAATCCTCGTCGCCGGCCGGGAGCGAACCTTCCTCAACCTCAAGTTCCCCTTCGTCGACGAGAGCGGCAAGACCTCGGGGATAACCAGCATCTCCACGGACATCACTTCGAAGCGGCTGGCCGAGGCGCTGCGCGAAGAGCTGACGACCGCGGAGGCCGAGGCGATCAAGGACCTGCGGGCCTCGCGCCAGGAGACCGTCGAGCGCCTGGCGCTGGCAATCGAGACCCACGACGAGCAGACGGGGCGCCACGTCGCCCGGATGGCTTCGATCACCGCCTACCTCGGCGCCAAGTTGGGGTTCGACGAGGATCAGGTCCTGCTGCTGCGCGCCGCGGCGCCGATGCACGACGTCGGCAAGATCGCGACCCCGGCGGAGATCCTCCGCAAGCCGGGCCCGCTGACGCCCGAGGAGCGCACCGTGATGGAGCGCCACACGACCTTTGGCCACCAGATCCTCGCCGACTCCAAAAGCGAGCTGCTGCAGATGGCGGCGGCCATCGCCTTGACCCACCACGAGAGCTGGGACGGCACCGGGTATCCGCGCGGGTTGGAAGGTGAGGAGATCCCGCTCGAGGGCAGGGTCGCCGCCGTCGCCGACGTCTTCGATGCGCTGCTCAGCGATCGCCCGTACCGGCCGGCGATGCCGGTGACCGCCGCGGTGGCGCTGGTTCGCGAGGGACGCGGAACTCAATTCGACCCTCGGGTGGCAGACGCGCTGCTTGAAAACGTCGAGGAGATCCTTGCCTTTCGGGTTGCCGAGCCACTCGACGAGCGGCGAGCTGACGGGCCACCCGGAAAACCGGCGTTCGATCACGAGGTCTTCGGCTACTCCGGCTTCGAGACAGAAGAGAGCAGTGAGGACCTCGGCGTCTCGCAGGCCGTCGAATCGGCGTCGCTCCGCGACGCCGCGGCGGAGCAGCGAGATCGTGCGGCTGAGGAGCGCGATCTCGCCGCACAGGCGCGCGACGTCGTCATGGTGAACGGTGGGCCGAAGCCGGCCAAGCCGAGCGAGGCCTCGCGGGATCGCAGCCAGGCGGCCGATGACCGCCGGCAGGCAGCCCGCGACCGTAAATCGGCCAGCCACGAGCTCGCCTACGAAGGAATCGACTCGCTCACCGGGGTAATGCGGCGCCGGGTGGGCCTGGCGGCGGTCCAGCGCGAGATGGACCGCGCCGAGCGTACTGGCGAACTACTGGTCCTCGCCTTCGTCGACACCGTCGGCCTCAAGGCCATCAATGACACGCAGGGTCACGCGGCGGGCGACCGCGTGCTGCAGGACCTCGCCGGATGCCTCACCGACGGCCTGCGCTCCTACGACACCGTCACCAGGGTCGGTGGTGACGAGTTCGTCTGCACTCACTCGGGACAGACGATCGCCCAGGCCGAGGCGCGCTACGAGGAGATCTCGCACCGCCTCGCCGGGCGGCCGAGCGGCGCGCGGATGAGGGTCGGGCTGGCAATGCGCCAGAAAGGCGACTCGCTGGCGGAGCTCGTCGACCGGGCCGACCAGGAGATGATCGGTTCGCGCCGGCAGTGAAATTGTCGAGCTAGTCCGACTCCGCGGCGAAGCGATCAGCCGGCGTTCGATCACGTTGTTCGTCTACCCGCCGGAATAGCTTTGCGTCGGCAATGCGGATCCGACCCGCCACCGACAAGGATGCCGAGGCCGTTGCCGGGCTCTGGACCGAGGCCTACACGGGCGCCGGGCCGGGTGGGCGTTCAACGCCCTACGCAGCTTCGGAGTTCCTCGACTCCGCCCGCCACGGCCAGCCGTTCGTCGCACTCGATGGCGAGGAGCTGGTCGGCGTGGTCGTCTTCCACGCACCGCTGTCCAGCGGCAAGACCGTCGCCCGCGACGGCGAGGCGGAGCTGGCACGGTTGGCTGTCGCCACTTCCGCTCGCCGCCACGGCGTCGGCCGCGCCCTGACCGAGCTCTGCACCGAGCTGGCGCGAGAGACGGGTGCCGGGGCGATCGCGCTCTGGAGCCGTCCTTACCAGGTGGCTGGACATCGCCTCTACGAGTCGCTTGGCTACCGCCCTCGGCCCGAGCGCGACGACACCGACGCCGATGGTCGGCGGCTGATCTTCGTCCTCGATCTCGACGGCGCCACGGCCGAGGCCGGCAAGCCCTAGCCGGACTCCGGCGAGCGCCGGTGGACTTCGGTGGCAGCCGCTTGGTCGCGCGGCCTGACGACGATCTCGTCGATGTTGACGTGGGGCGGCAGTGAGGCGGCCCAGCGGATGCACTCGGCGACGTCCTCGGCCCGCAGCGGGGTCATGCCGTCGTAGACGCGCGCCGCCGCTTCGGCGTCGCCGAGGCGGACCAGCGAGAACTCGGTCTCGACCATGCCCGGGGCAACGTCGGTGACGCGGACCGGCTCGCCGAGCAGCTCCAGGCGCAGCGCGCGCAGCATCGCCCGCTGGGCGTGCTTGGCGGCGTTGTAGCCAGCGCCGCCGCGGTAGGTCTCGAAGGCGGCGATGCTGGTGACGCCGAAGATGTGGCCGTCACCGGAGGCGATCAGGCGTGGCAGCAGCGCCCGCGTCAGCCGCATCGTCCCCAGCACGTTGGAGTCGTACATCTGCCGCCAGGCCTCCTCGTCGGCCGTGGCGACCGGCTCGAGGCCGAGGGCGCCGCCGGCGTTGTTAACCAGCACCTCGCAGCCGGGCACGGCGGCGGCGAAGGCGGCGACGGAGTCGTTGTCGGTGACGTCGAGCGGCAGCGCCTCGGCGCCGATCTCCTCGGCCAGCGCCCGCAGCCGCTCGAGGCGCCGGGCGCCGACGATCACCCGGTAGCCGTCGTCGGCCAGCGCCCGGGCGGTGGCGGCGCCGATGCCGCTCGAGGCTCCGGTGACGATCGCGGTCCGGCTCATGGCTCTCAGTCAAACAGTTGCGCGACCCGCACGCGCCGCCGGCGCCAGGCGATCGCACCGATTCGCGAAAGCGGCCTGGACGCGCCTCCTACACTTGACCGATGCCCGGCGAGGCGGCACCGGAGCCCACCTACACGCTCTACCGGCGTGGGATCGAGCTGCTCGAAGACGGCGACTTCGAGGACGCGGCGGCACCGCTTGCCGAGGCGGCGCGGCGGGCCCCGGAGAAGACCTCCGTGCGCGAGGCGCTTGGCCGCGCCTACTACCGGGCCGGTCGCTACGCCAAGGCGGCGGCCGAGTTCGAAGCGGTGGTGAAAACGCACCACGTCAACGACTTCGCCCACTTCTGCCTGGGCCGGGCCTTGGCGAAGATGGGTCAGAAGGACCGCGCCCGTCATCACCTGGCGCTCGCCGCCAACCTGCGGCCGGACCGCCGCGACTATCGCTTCTACCGCAGCCTGCTCGACTGAGCGTCAGAGCCCGGCGACCAGCTTGCCGACGGTTTCGTTGGTGAAGTACGGCCCGTAGGTATGCGAGGTGTTGTTGATATGGAGGTAGCTGGTGACGCCGTTGACCTGGGTGCCTTCGGCGATCAGCCAACCGCCACCGCTGGCGCCGGGGGCCCAGCGGCAGCGGATGCCCATCGTTGGCGGTCCGGTGAAGGGGTAGGAGAGGGCGTCGTCGCCGATGTAGGGGGACTGGCAGATCTGCATCCGCGTGCTTTCGCCGGGATAGCCAAAGGTCTGGAACTTCTGGTGGCGGTCGAGGTCGAGGACGATCGTGGCGCCGCCGCCGACCGCGTCGGCGAGGTTGACGCCTTCGGCATTGGGGAAGGTGAGGAAGGCGCCGAGATCAAAGTCAGGGTTGCCGTGCTTGATCCAGGCTTTCGGCGCGAAGACTTTCTTGCGGCGGGCGACGAAGGCGCCGAAGGGCGCGGCGCCGCCCGTGTAGGCGGGCACGAACTGCAGGTACTGGGACCAGATCCCCGCCCGCCCGCCCTCGCGCAGGCCGCTGTTGACGCAGTGGCCGGCGGTCAGCACCAGCTGCCGGGTCGGGGTGTCGATCGCCGTGCCTGAGCAGTAACCCCGGTCTTTGCCTTGGCGGACGAAGATGCGGCCGTTGACGGAATAGGGGGCGACGGTCGGGTTCGACACAGGCGAGAAGCTGGCCGTCGCCAGGGCCTCTCTTGCCTCGACGTTGCGGATCGGGCGCAGCCGGCCGTTCTCGAGGACCAGGTCGAGCGGGCGGGCGCTGCGCATCCGCGCCGGCGTCCAGTAGCGGGCAACGCGCTGCGCCGCGGCGCGCATTTGGGCGGCGCTGGCGCTGTCGGCGCCGGGGTGAGCACGCTCGGAGGCGGTGGCTGCCGAGCAGGCGAAGATGGCCACCGTCAGGCAGGCAAGTGCGAGCAGGCCCGCAAGGCGCGGGTAGGCCGGGTGCGAACGCTGCATGCCTGGTTGAGGATAGAGAGGCGCCGCGCTGGAGTAGACGAACTGCTCGTAGGGGTGGCGCGCGAGACTGGACAGAGTGACCTGCGCGGACCGTTGCTCAGGTGACCAGCGGGATCACGCAGCGGAATTTCTTGGTGAGGGTCGAGACCGCGTCGCCGACTTCACCGGTCGAGCCCACCGTTGCGACGCTGTAAGAGTTGACTCCCGAGTAAGTCGCGATGTCGCTTGACCACTCGCCGCCCGCCGCCAGCACCACCCCCGGCTGCTGCGAGAAGGCCGCGAGCAGCAATGCGCTCGGCAGCTCGCCACCCCGCGTCGCACAGGAAGCCGCCGCCGCCGGGGCGCTCAGGGCCGCGTCGCTCACCGGCTGCCAGCAGGAGCCGGCGAAGAAGCGTTCGCTCTGGGCGCAGCCGGCGCTGTGGCCGTTGACTTTGGTCGCGCTGACGGCGTTGACCGCGTTCAGTGCCGTTTCAGCGTCGCGAGCGCTGCCGGCGCTGTCGGCATAAACGGCGGTCGGGACCTGGCCCAGCGTCGCCGTATCGATCTGGACGCCGGTGATCGACCCTGGTGCCAGGCTGCTGCCGGGAATTGCCCCCGGCTTCAAGCGATTGCCCGGCACCGAGCCCGGCTTCAGTCTGTTGCCGGGCAGAGACTTCACCTTGATCGTCTTGCCGCTGATCTTCGCCGCCGCAAAGACCGTGCCGCCAAGCGCGACGAAGAGCGCGATCAGCGCGAATGCCAGCGCCGGCAAGTGCCGTAGTTCCCTGCCCATCCGAGACCCCCTGTGTGCGAAGACGCGTCCGGCCGTTTGGCCAAAGCAATTTCGAGTGTCGGCAAGATACCCGAGCGTTTATGGCTCTGGACGAAAGTCCTGGCGCCGCCGGTGGCCGGTGAGGAGGGGACGCGGGATAGACTCGCCGCAACGGTCGGTGGTCAAGGGAAGTCCGGTGCGAAGCCGGCGCGGTCCCGCCACTGTGACCGGGAAAGGAAGCCGCAGGCGCTTCGCGCGCCGGCCACTGGGGAGGACACCGATTCCCCGGGAAGGTGCGGCCGACCACCCCGGAAGCCAGGAGACCTGTCCCCGGCCAGCCAATACAACCCTCGAGGAAAGGGTGGCTTAAATGCCAAGACTCATCTCGTTCCGGCCGGTCGCTGTCTGCGCGCTGGCTTTCGTCCTGTCCATCTCCCTTGCCGCGACCGCGGTCGCCAAGGGCGTCTCCGCCGACCTCCGTGTCGTCGGCAAGGGCGGCAAGGTGCTCAGCGAACAGACGCTCAGCACCGGCACCACCACGATCAAGACCAGCAAAAGCGCGACCTGCTTCGGCGCCGGCACCGGCGGCAGCGGCAAGTCGGCGACGATCAAAGGCGCGACGGCGCTGGGGCTGCTCGGCCAGGCCTCGAAGTCGACCGCCTCGCTGCGTCCGCTGGCGATCACCGACGCCTTCGACTTCGGTCTCGGCATCTGCGGCGTCGGCAAGAGCGTCGTCTCCGGCAAGGCCTCCTGGTACCTGAAGGTCAACCACAAAGGGGCCACGGTCGGCGGCGAGTCGGTGAAGCTGAAGCCCGGCGACGAAGTCCTCTGGGACCTGGCGCCGTCCTACCCCTACCCGAACGAGCTCGCCCTGGAAGGGCCCGAGACGGCGACCATGAACGTGCCGTTCGAGGTCCGCGTCTTTGCCTACGACGAAAAAGGCAAGCGCAAGCCCGTCGCCGGGGCAAAGGTGACCGGGGCCAGCGAGGTCACCGCGGCCGACGGCCGCACGATGGTGACCCTGTCCGCCTCCGGCTCGCTCAGCGCGACCCACGGCAAGGACATCCCGTCGGCTGCCGTCGAGGTCTGCGTCGGCACCTGCCCACTCGGCTCCTAGGCGGATGAGCCGGCGCCGTGGCACGGCGATCGCGGGCGCGCTGCTGGCGCTGCTCGCGATCGCCGGCTGCGGCCTCGGGCCCGGCGATGACGTCGGCGACGCCGAGCTGACGGTTACTCGCGACTTTGGCGCGACGCCGCTGCTGCAGCGTCAGGTCGGCGACGTCGCCGAGTCCGACACGGTGATGCGGGTGCTGGAACGCAACGCCGAGCTGACGACCCGCTACGGCGGCGGCTTCGTGCAGGCGATCGACGGCCTTGAAGCCGACCGTCGCGACGGCCGTAGTTACGACTGGTTCTTCTTCGTCGACGGCGTCGAGTCGCCGATCGGCGCCGCCGACTTCACGCTGCACGGCGGCGAGCAGGTCTGGTGGGACTACCGCGACTGGACCGCCGTCAGCCGCATTCCCGCCGTGGTCGGCTCCTGGCCGGCGCCGTTCGCCGGCGGCTACGAAGGCGAGACCCACCCGGTCGCGGTCGAGTGTCAGGGTGGCGGAGGGGCATGCGCAGAGGTGCGCGAGCGTCTCGAGCAGGCGGGCATCGCCGTGCGGTTGCACTTTTCTCTGGGTAGCGGGAGAAAGCGCGATCGCCCCTCTGGAAAGTTGCCGGCAGATGCCTTACGGGTCCTCGTCGGTCCCTGGGCGCGGCTGCGCTCCGATGCCGCGGCGAAGCAGATCGAGGTTGGCCCAGAGGAAAGCGGGGTCTTCGCCGAGTTCGAGCGCAGTGGCAATGGCTACGCGCTGGTCGGCCTCGACGAGAGCGGCGATCCTGTCCTCAACTTCGGTCCTGGGGCCGGTCTCGTCGCCGCGACCCGTCGCTACGAAGCGCCGCCGGTCTGGGTCGTGACCGGGGGCACGCCGGCCGCGGTTGTCGCCGCTGCCGAGCTCCTCGACGGGGCCGATCTGCGCGACCATTACGCGGTGGCGACCGAGGGTGGCAAGCAGACGGCGCTGCCGCTGGCGGGCAGGCGATGAGATCGCCGTTCGCCTACGTGCCGAGGCCGGGCCCGCTGCAGGCCGCCTCACCCGCGGCCGCGGTCTCCTACCTCGGCTCGCTGACCGCCGTCGCCTTCCTTTATTCGAGCCCATTGGTGCTGCTCGGAGCTGGCCTCGGCGCGGCGCTGGCCGGGCGACTGGCCGGCGCCGGAAGCGCCGTGCGGGCGGCGGTCAAGCTCGGGCTCGCGATCGCGCTGCCGATCGTCGTCGTCAACGCGCTGGTGGTCGACCGCGGCGCCACCGTGCTGGCGCGGCTCGGCGACTGGCCGCTGCTGGGCCGGGTCGACGTCACCGCCGAGGCGCTCGCCGACGGCGCTGTCTTCGGCCTACGGGCGGTGGTGGTGATGATCGCCTTTGCGGTCTACTCGGCCTGCATCGACCCCGACCGCGTCCTGCGCGCCCTGCGCCCGCTCGCCGCCCGCTCGGCCCTGACCGCGACCCTGGTTTCCCGCCTCGTCCCCGTTGCCGCCGCTGACGCCGCCCGCCTGCGCGACGCCGCCCGCCTGCGTGGCCCCGGCGCCGCCGCGGCCGGCCGCGCAGCGCTCGCCCGCCGCCTCCTCGCCGGTTCACTCGACCGCGCTGTCGACGTCGCCGCCACCCTGGAGCTGCGCGGCTACTCGCTCGAAACCCCGTCGGCCTCCCGAGGCCGGCGCTTCGTTGAGCGATTGTCAGTGCCAGAGCACGTACAGCCCTTCAATCGGCGCGCCTCGCGCTTCGACCGCCGCTTCTATGCGGTGGGGGCCGCCGTCCTCTGCGCAGCGATCGCCGGCGAGATCCTCGACGCCGACTCCTTCAGCGCCTACCCGACGATCCAGCTCTCCCTCGAGCCGGCCACCATCGCCCTGGCGGCTGTGCTCGTCCTCAGCGGCCTGGCGCCCTTGCGCCGCAAGCCGAGGCGTCGGCTTGCGGCGGCGCCTGTTGCGGCACCGGGTGCCCCGTTGTGCGGCCCCGGCGCGGCATCAGGCGACTCGTTACGCGGTCCAGGCGCGGCACCGACGGTGGGAGCCGGCCATGGCTGAGCTCGCCACTCGCCCCGGGGTTGTCCCCGCGCTGGCGATCGAAGGCCTCACCTACGCCTACCCCCACGCGGATCGCGCCTCCCTGAGCGACGTCTCCCTGCAAATCGCTCCCGGCGAGTTCGTCCTCCTCGCCGGCCGCTCCGCCTCCGGCAAGTCGACCCTGCTGAAAGCGGCCTGCGGCCTCGTCCCGCACTTCCACGGCGGCCAGATCGACGGCAACGTCACCGTCGCCGGCATCGACGCCCTCGACGCCGGCCCCGGCCAACTCGCCTCCGTAGTCGGCTACGTCGCCCAAGACCCCGAGACCCAAGTCGTCTCAACCACCGTCTCAGCAGAGATAGAGCTCCCCCTGGAGATGCGCGGCGACCCCCCAAGCTCCCGCGCCAGAGCCGTCGAGGAGGTCGCCCTCGCCCTGGCAATCCCGCACCTCCTAGGCAGAACCGTCGACACCCTCTCCGGCGGAGAGCTCCAACGCGTGGCCCTCGCAGCAGCCCTCGTCACCCGCCCGAAGCTAGTCCTTCTCGACGAGCCCACCTCCCAACTGGACCCTGTCGCCGGCGACGAGCTGATCTGGCTCCTCCGCCGCCTCAACGAGGAGTGGGGCGTCTCGATCCTCCTCGCCGAACACCGCCTAGAGCGCTGTCTCGCAGCCGCCGACCGCGTAGTCGCGATGTCATCGGGCTCCATCCCCTTCGACGGCATCCCCCGCGACTTCCTCGCCTGGTCCCAAGAGGCCGACCCAGCCCTAACGACCCCGGCGGCCCGCCTCTTCTCCCTCGCCGGAATCACCCCCCCGCCAGTAGGCGTCCGCGACGCCCGCGCATCCCTAGCGGCAACCGATGCCGATGGCGAGAGGGACGGGACCCCCTCCGACCGACCTCCGCAACTTTGCCTCCCAGGCCCGCGGACGACCACCCCCGACCCTCAAAGGATGCGCGGTCGGAGGGGGTCCCGTCCCTCTCCCAACAGCACGCTGTCAGCACAAGGCCTATGGGTAGAGCTCGTCCGCAACGAGAATCCGCGAGATGTCCTGAAAGGGATCGATCTTGTCGTTGCCCCCGGCGAACGTATTGCTTTGATGGGCCGCAACGGCGCCGGCAAGAGCACGCTGCTGAAGACCGCAGCAGGCCTTACCGATCCTGTTCGAGGCAAGCTCGACATCCCCGTCGGGATCGCCCTGCTGATGCAGAACCCGAGCGACTACCTGGTCCGCGAGCGCGTCGGGGACGAGCTGCCGGGGGAGGCGGGGCTGGCGGCGCTGCGGGTAGTGGGCTTGGAGCACGCGCTCGACGCCGACCCCCGCGACCTCTCCGGTGGCGAGCGTCAGCGACTGGCGCTCGCCATCGCCCTGGCCGGCCGGATGGAAGGGGAGCAGCTACCCGGCCTGGTCGCCCTCGACGAGCCGACTCGCGGCATGGACCACGGTCGCAAGGACGAGCTGACGAGGCTGATCGTCGATCTCGCCGAGCGCGGCGCCGGCGTCGTCGTCGCCACCCACGACGTCGAGTTCGCCGCCGGGTTCGCCGAGCGCGTGGTGCTGCTCGGCGACGGTGTGGTGATCGCCGACGGGCCGGCGACGGAGATCCTCTCCGGCGGCTGGTACTTCGCCACCGAGGTCGCCCGCGTGCTCGACCTGCCCGGCGTCATCACTCCCGAGCAGGGGGCGGCAGCGCTGGCGGAGGCCGGCCGGTGAGTTGGCAGCTGGCCAGCTTCCTGATCCTCGGCGCCGTTTTGCTAGGCGGTTTCGCTTGGTATGAGCGCTCGCGCCCGCCCTCGCAGGTGGTGGCGCTGGTCGCGGCACTGGCGGCACTGGCGATCGCCGGCCGGATCGCCTTCGCCGCTTTCCCCAATGTCAAGCCGACGACCGACATCGTCATCTTCGCCGGCTACGCGCTCGGCGCCGCCCCCGGCTTCGCGGTTGGCGCCCTCGCTGCGCTGGTCTCGAACCTCTGGTTCGGGCAGGGCCCTTGGACGCCGTGGCAGATGGCTGGGTGGGGAATGTGTGGGATTCTGGGTGCGGCGCTGGCGCTCGGTGGGCGCAACGTCGGACGGCTGACCCTGGCCGCGACCTGCGGTCTGGCTGGCATTACCTACGGCGCTCTGCTGAACTTCTCCCTGATGGCTACCTACGGAGGGGAGCTCTCGCTGGAGCGCTTCGGCGTGCTGGAGGCACGCGCGGTGCCGTTCGACGCTGCCCACGCGGTCGGCAATATCGCCCTGGCGCTGGTCGCGGGGCCGGCGATGGTGCGGATGCTGATCCGCTTCCGCGAGCGTTTCGAGTGGAGCCGGGGGAGCACGCTGCCGCCGGCCGACGAGGGGTCCGGGCGCACCGGCCCGCGCCTGCTCGGCGGCACCGCCGCGGTCCTGCTGCTGGTTGCCTTCGCGCTCGCCCTGCTGCCCTCGCCTGCCGCTGCGTCCGACGTCGAGAAGGCCGAGGGGTGGCTCGTCTCGGTCCAGAACAACGACGGCGGCTTCGGCGCCTCGCCTGACGACGACTCCGGCACGGCGACGACCTGCTGGACGATGTTGGGCCTCGAGGCGGCCGGGCGCAATCCACTCGACGTTTCCAGCCGCGGCCACACCCCGATCGACTTCCTGCGCGCCAACGCAGCCGACATCAAGAGCCCCGGCGACCTCGCCCGCACGATCCTCGCCCTCGAAGGCGCCGGCGTCGACCCGCGCGAGTTCGCCGACCGCAACCTCGTCTCGGAGCTGATCGATCGCCGTCGCGACAATGGCTCCTGGGAAGGATGGCCGGGCTCGACTGCCTTCGCGGTAATTGCGCTGCGCAGCGCCGGCGCCACCGGAGGGCTGCAGAAGTCCCTCGACTGGCTGCGCAAGGTCCAGAACGAGGACGGCGGCTGGGGCGACACGCCCGGCTCGCCAAGCACCGCGGACGGGACCGGAGCGGCGATGCAGGCGCTCTCGCCCGACTCCAAGGCGGCCCACCGTGGCATCACCTACATGCGCAACGCGCAGCGCCCCGGCGGCGGCTTCCCGCTCGGCGGCAACGGCTCGATCAACACCCAGTCGACCGCCTGGGCGATCCAAGGGATCCTTGCCGTCGGCGGCGACCCCAGCTCCTACCGCCGCGGCGGCAACAGCGCCTACGACTACCTGACGAACCACCAGGAGGACGACGGCAGCTTCCGTTACTCCGGCGCCAGCGACCAGACCGCAGTCTGGGTCACCGGCCAGGTCCTCGTCGCCGCCACCGGCAAGTATTTTCCGCTCGCCGCACCAGCCCGCGAGCCGAAGCCAAAGCAGAAGCCGAAGTCGCAGAGCAATAGCCCCGGAGCGACGACGAGCCCGGTCGTGCCCGGTCTCAACAGCGGTGAGACCAGCCCCGGCAGCTCGAGCTCGAACTCGAGCGGCGGTGGGGTCTCGCCCGGACTTCCTGGCTCGTCGGTACCTCCTGCGACCATTCCACCGACCGCTGGCGGCGGATCGGCTCCCGCGATTCCACCCTTCGGCGAAGGCGCGCCCGGAACCGAAGTCCCCGTCCCCCCGAGCGAAGGGCTGGAGGAAGAGCAGCCGGGCGCCACGACCGCGGAACTGGCATCGGCGGAGGAGTCGGCCGATTCCGACGAGCGCAGCCCCGCCGGCGCCCTCTTCCTCGGTCTCATCGCCGGTGGCCTCCTCTTCGCCACCGCCTGGGGCGCCCGCCGCGGCTGGATGCACTGGCGCTACGGCCTGTAGGCCGCGGCCACGGCGCTATACCCTCGCCTGGATGGACGTCGAGACGGCGATACGCACCCGGCGCACGCATAAGGCCTTCGCGCCCGAGCCGCTGCCGCGCGATCAGCTCGAGCAGCTGCTGGAGCTGGCGCGCTGGGCGCCCAATCATCACCTCACTGTTCCCTGGCGCTTCCGCGTTGTCGGGCCGGCATCGCTGGTCCGGCTGAAGGCGGCCGCCGGCCCGGAGGGGGCCGCCAAGCTCGACCGCTGCCCGACCTTGGTCGTCGTCTCCTGCCACCTGGGCGGGGACGATCCGATCCAAGACGAAGAGGACTTGCACGCCACCGCCGTCGCCGCCTACATCGTCCTGCTCGCCGCCCACGCCCGCGGCCTCGCCGGCTACTGGCGCACCCCGGGCCTGCTGCGCGAGGAGGCGGGACGCGTCGCGGTCGGGATGCCGGCCACGGAGCGCGTCGTCGGCCTGCTGCACCTCGGGCACCCACGCCAGGAGCGGCCGGCGCCCGAGCGCCCGCAAGCCGCCGCAACCACGGTCTTCCTCGACTGATGCTGACCCGCGCCGCATCGATCGAGGCGATCGCCGGGCAGCACTTCGAGGTGGTGGTGGTCGGTGGCGGCATCACCGGCGCCGGGGTCGCCTTCGACGCCGCCTCGCGCGGCTACTCGGTGGCGCTGTTGGAGCGGGGCGACTACGCGGTCGGCACTTCCAGCCGCTCCTCGAAGATGGTCCACGGCGGCCTCCGCTATCTGCAGAACTTTGACCTCGGCCTGGTCCGCGAGGCGCTGTTGGAGCGCCAGCTGATGGTCCAGCTTGCTCCTCATCTGGTCTACCCGACCCCGTTCCTGGTCGCCAGCGTCGGCGAGGAGAAGCGCGACCGCAAACTCGGGCTCGGGCTCAACATGTACGACGTGATGGCGACGACGCGGGTCGGCCGCAGTCGCCGCGAGCTGCGCGCCTCCAAGGAGGAGGACGAGGACTTCTACTGGTCGCCCGACCGCCACCGCACGATCGAGCGCGAGGAGCTGCTGGAGATGGTCCCGGCGCTGGCTGCGCGCGACCCCAAGGACGCCTATCTCTTCTACGACTGCCAGACCGACGACGTCCGCCTGGTCCTGACGATCCTCGGCGAGGCGGAGCGCTTTGGCGCGGTGATGCTGAACGGTGCCGACGTCACCGAGGTCCTCTCCGCAAACGGTCGCGCCAGGGGCGTCGCCTTCGTCGAGTCCGAGTCCGGCGAGCGGATCGAGGTGAGGGCCGACAGCATCGTCAACGCCACCGGCGTCTGGGCCGACCGGTTGCAGCCCGAGCTGGTCGACGAGGAGGACGTGCCGCGGATCTCGCCCAGCCGCGGCACCCACCTGATCCTCGACGCGGCCGACCTGCCGATGGGCAAGGCCGCCTGCATCGTGCCGGCGGGGGAGGGGCGGATGATCTTCTCGCTGCCCTGGTACGGGCGCACCCTGATCGGCACCACCGACAACGATTTCGAGGGCGACATCTCCCAGCCGCGGCCAGCCGAGGACGACCTCGAGTACCTGTTGGAGGCGGCCAACTCGTTCTTCGGCACCTCGCTGACCGACTCGGACCTGGTCGGCGCCTACGCCGGGGTGCGACCGCTGCTCTCGACCGGCGATCCGCGCAAGTCGGTCGACATCTCGCGCAAGGCGGAGCTCTACGAGACCTCTTCGGGGATGCTGACGATCACCGGCGGCAAGCTGACCACCTGGCGGCGGATGGCGAAGCAAACGGTCGACCGCCTGGTCGAGCGCGAACATCGCGAGGCTCCCTGCCACACGGCCGAGATCCCCCTTGGGATGGAGGCGCGCCCGGCCGACCTGGAGGCGCCGGAGGGCGTGGGGGAGGAGGCGATCACCCAGCTCGCCTTCCGCTACGGCCACGCCTCCCGCCATGTCCTCGCCCTCGCCCGCGAGGAGCCGAAGCTGGCGGCGCCGATCGTCTCCGGCCGTCCCGACCTGCTGGCCGAGGTGGCAATTGCCGCCCGCCGTGAGCAGGCGCGCTGTGTCGCCGACGTGCTGCTGCGCCGCACCCGGCTGGGGATCCTGGCGGCGCCGCAGCTGCGCGACGCCGAGGTGGTGCGGCCGGTCGCCGAGGTGCTGGGTGCGGAGCTTGGCTGGTCGGCGCAGCAGATCGAGGCCGAGGTCGAGGCCTGGCCGGTGGCGGCCGCGGCCGAGGGAGTCGACCCCGCCCGCTCCCCAGAGGCCGCTTGAAATAACCTGCCGCCTCGATGAACAAGACTGAGCTGGAGTCCAAGCACCTCGCCGAGCTGCACGCGCTTGCCGCCGATGCCGGCGTCCCCCGCTACCGCATGCTGCCGCGTGCGGAGCTGATCGAGAAGCTGCTCGAGGGCGGAGGGACCGCGCGCCCGGCGTCCGCGGGTGGCGGCTCGGAGAGGCAGGCCTCCGGGCAGCGACCGAAACGCCAGCGTCGCCGCCGTAGCTCGGGATCCTCGCGGGCCGCCGCGCCTTCGCGGGACGAGGCCGCCGAGGGAGGGGGCGAGAAGCCCGAGGTGGAGGAGCGGGTCGCGACCCCGCCGACCTCGCCCGCACCTCCAGCTGCATCCTCGGCCGACGACTCACCCCGCCCGAAACGGCGCCGCCGCCGCCGCTTCGGCCGCCGCAAGGACAGCGGCCTTGCCCTTTGCGATCTACTGCTGCCGGCCGAGAGCGGCCGCCAGGCGGTCCTCTACGCGGACACGCGCGAGGCCTGCACGGCGCTGCTGCGCGGCGTCGCCGCCGATCTCGCCGGAGCCTCGCGGGGCCCTGACCCGATCGCGCTGCTGATCGATCCCAGCCCCGAGGAGCTCGCCGACTGGAAGCGCGAGGCACCGCAGGCAGAGATCGTCGCCGCCGGCCAGCCCCGCCACGCCGGCGACGCCCTCGCGGCCGCGACCAACCGGGCCGGTGCCGGCGAAGACGTGATCCTCTTGATCGATTCCCTCACCCGCCTCGCCGAGGCCTACGAGGATGCCGACGCCGCCAAGAAGTTCTTCGACTCCGGTCGAGTTCAGGGCGCCGCGGGCGGCGGCTCGCTGACCGTGGTCGCCGCGCTAGAGCGCTCCGCTTAGACGCTCTGCCCGGGGCCGCGGGCTGCCGGAACCTCCAGTACCGCCACGGCGTCTCGAGCGGAGAAGAAGCGACGGGCCGGGACCCCGCGGCGGACCGCTAGCGGCTCGCCATCGCGATCGAGAAAGAAGAGGTCGAGCGGAAAGCGCATGCCGAAGGTATGAATGCTGGCGCAGCGAGGGATTAGCAGCCCGTTGCCGGCTCGCTCCACCGAGACCCCGGCGAGGCCGCGGAGTCGGGAGCGGAACCCGCTCGCTTCTGGCACCTCGATCCCAAGCACCTCGCGGCGGGGCAGCGCAGCCAACCGTGGATGCAGAGTCGACGTCTCCATTCAGCCTCAAGTCGCCGCCGGCCGAGTCTCTCCCCGGCGGGGTGCAACCCACCGTTCAGTGCCTGCCACTCCAGAGCATGGGACTACGATGATCGGCATGATCCTTCACCTGTTCTCACAGGGCTTGTGGGAACGGATGGGCTTCAACTGATGGATAAGAAAACGACCCGCCGAGGGAACTACGAGTCTGGCTCCGATTACGTACTCGAGTACGGGGAGCTTCGCTTTGCCTTCAATGAGGAGGACTTCGGACAGCGGGTCGAGCAGGCGGCGGTCAAGCTCGGCTTCGTCGCCCAGGGGCTCAGTCAGGAGGAGCTGGACGACCTCCTCGACCTCGCCGTCAGCGGCGAGATCGCCGAGCCCAGCTCCCGCCTCGGCGAACACATCAACGAGAACTGGGAGGACCTGGTCGGTCCCGCCAATCGCAGCCTCGTCCACTGGATCCGCCGTCTCGTCTTCCGTGGCGCCTGGCTCGACCAGCGGGTCAAGGAGGGCGAGCTGGACATCGTCTTCGACGAGCGCACCCAGACCTTCGGCTACGTGCAGCCGGACCGCAGCTCCGAGCTGATCGAGCTCTCCAAAGAGCCCAGCTGGCGCCGCATCGCCTACCGGCGTTAGCGATCCTGGGCGCCATCGGGCGCTGGTTCGTTCGAGCAAGGGGGGAGAGTTTGTGCGGCTAGGTCCTTAGAGGCTCGATGCTGCCGCACCGCCGCGAGATTGCCAACGTCGTCGTCTGCGAGGACGACGCGGTCACGCTGGAGCTGCTCTGCGACCACCTGGTCGCCGACAGCTTCGGAGTGCTGCCGGCGCCGAGCGCGTCCGACGCACTGAGGATCTGCCGCTACAACCAGCCCGACCTGATGCTCTTGGACCTGGCGCTGCCGGACGCTTCCGGGCTCGATGTCCTGCGTGAGATCCGCTCCGCCGACGGGGTCGAGTCGCGCTTCGACCCGCGCCTGCCGGTGATCGTCCTCACCGGTCGTAGCGGCGAGGCGGACCGGATCCGCGGTCTCGACTCGGGCGCCGACGACTACGTGCTGAAGCCGTTCAGCTACCAGGAGCTGCGGGCTCGGATCGGCGCCGTGCTACGGCGACGGATGGACCGGCGCGACGGGCCGTGCCGGGTCGGCGAGCTGGTGCTCGACCCGGCCCAACGAAAGGTCAATGTCGGCGAGCGTGAGGTGGCGCTGGCGAAGAAGGAGTTCGCGCTGCTCCGCGTTCTCGCCAGCGATCCGACTCGGGTCTTCAGCAAGGAAGACCTTTTGCGCGAGGTCTGGGGCTTTCGCAGCCCCAGCCGGACGAGGACTTTGGACTCACACGCCAGTCGACTCAGGCGAAAGCTCGACCCCCAGCACGGACGTTACGTCGTCAACAGCTGGGGAATCGGCTATCGCCTGATCGACGGCTGAGAGTCCTTACTTCTTCGCGTCCTCGGCCTCGGGGGACTCGAAGTAGAGCAGCGCCAGCTTCGCGTCGATCGACTCGGTCTTCTCTTCCGCCAGGCGGTTGGCGCTTTCGGTCTGGATCTCCAGCGCCCGGTTGAAGGTCTGTTCGAGCAGCTCGGCGATCGCCTTCCAGCCCTCCTCGTCGACGAGCAGCGGCGTGTGGCTGAGGTAGGACTCGTCACGGCCGTCGAGCGTGCCGGCGCCGAGTGCCTCGGTCGCATCCTGGCCGATCGCCGCCAGCATCGCGCCGGAGATTCCCTTGCGGGCCGAGGCCGGGATGCTCTCCCAGTCGCTGTCGCTGAAGAAAGCACGCTCAGTGGCGCGGTAGAAGTGCTCGACGGCACCGCGGCGGGGCTCCGTTTTGACCAGCTCGACGCAGTTGTACTCGAGCAGGGTCTTGACGTGGTAGCTGACGTTGCCGAGCGGCTCGCCGAGTTCCTGGGCGAGCTGGTTGGGACTGGAGATGCCCTTCTGCAGCGAGGCGATTATGCGCACGCGAAGTGGGTGGGCGAGGGCCTTCGCGAGCTGTTGCGTGATGCCCTCTGCGGACGTCCTGGTCTGGGCCATGTCGGGGGGTCCTTCCATTTCGATTGGGGTGGCTCGGTTGGGCGTTCCACCCTGGTGGCTCCCTCAAGTATTCCAAAGCGCTCCGACAATCCCTCGGACTATGGAAAGTTACCCCCGTTAAGTAATCGAATGGTGGAACAGAATTAACTAATAAGCCGGTCTTTGTCCCTGGCAGTACGGCCATGACCTCGGGGATACCGCGGGAGCGGGAGGTCGCCTCAGCGCCTATGACCAGGGAGGGAGGTGAGGCGGGTGAAGATCGGCAAGACGGAGCAGGCAATTCCAGTGGTTTCGGTGCGCAAGCTGGGCTGATGGACCGAGCTGGGCCCGGGCCTCCGATTCGGGATGCCCGGGCCCAGAGTGGGCTCGGGTAGTTGAAAAGGGAATCGGTTTCGGTAGATAAACGGTCTCTAACAATGCGCGCCCGTCGCCCTGAGGCGCCTGGCCGAGACCGCAGCGGGGTGGTCGGGCGCGCAATTTCCGCCTTCTCCTTAGTTGTCAGGGGGGAGAGCCGCAGGCGCTGGGCGCTTGAGTCGAGCATGGATTCCCCCTTGCTGCTCGCCGCCTCGGTCGCCCTCGTGATGACGGCGCAGAGCTTGCGTGCCGGCCGTCGCCGCTCGGCCCTCAACGAGGCGCTGCACGAGCTGCGGCGCCCGCTCCAGGTGTTGACGCTGGCGACGCCGGGCGTCGGGCTTGGTGCCTCGGCGGCCGAGTGGTCGCTGCAGATGGCCTCGGCGGCGCTGACCCGTCTTGATCGTGAGATCAATGGCGGCTCCCCTTCCCCGTCGGCGGCGCCGGTCTCGGTCGAGCCGCTGGTCTGCGCGGCGGCCGAGCGCTGGACCGCCCGCGCCGCTCTCGCCGGCGGCTCGCTGGACCTGCGCTGGATGGCGGCGGAGGCGATGGTCCGCGGAGATCGCTGCGAGCTGGCGCAAGCGCTCGACAACCTGATCGCCAACGCGATCGAGCACGGTGGCCCCGCCGTCGTGCTCGAGGTGACTCGCTCGCGTCGCTCGGTAACCCTGGCGGTTGCCGACTCGGGTGCCGGCGGGCCCCGGCGCTCTGTGCGGGATCGGGCGGGTCGGATCGCCGGGCGCCTGAGCGGCCGCAACCGGCACGGGCATGGTCTCGCGGTCGTGCACCGCACCGTGGCAGCGCACGGCGGCAGCTTCACGCTGCGGCGCTCGCCGACGCGGACCGTGGCCGCAATCGAGCTGCCATTGCTGGGCGACGGAGCCGGGGCACGGGCATGAGTCGCCGGGCTCGGGCCGCAGGCTTCCTGCTCGTTTCCCTGCTCGCGGCGGGCGCGGCGGCAGTGATCGCCAACGGCTACGGCACCAGCGTCGCCCGCGGGTACGGCAGCCTGCGCCCGGTGGTGGTTGCCATCGCTCCGGTTTCGTCCGGCGATTCGATCGATGTCGAGAGCGCCACGAGGTCACTACGAGTGCGGCGGGTTCCGAGTCGCTTCGTGCCCCCCGGTGCACTGGTGGACCCGGCCGAGGCGGTTGGCCTGGTCCCGGAGGCCGACCTGCCTGCCGGGTCTTACTTGCTGGCGGCCCAGTTGCGAACGCCACGGCATCGGGCTCCGGGAAGGCCTGGCCTCGGTCGCGGACGCCACCCGGTCGAGATCCTCGTCAGCGGCGCCGAGGCATTGCTCGCCGGCGGGCCGATTGGGGTGACCTCGAAGGTGGACGTCGTCGTCACCACCGAACCGAGCGGCTCCGGGGCTGGCCGCACCTATGTCGCCGTCGCTGCCGTGCCGCTGCTCGCCCTGATGCCCGGCAGCGAAGAACCGGGTCCGGGCGGTTCGGCCGTCGCGACCCTGGCACTGACCCGGCCCCAGGCTCTGCGCCTGATCGCGGCCGAGAGCTTCGCCCGCCGGCTGACGCTGCTGTCGCGGGGCTGATGGGCGCCCGCGAGGCTGACATCGCCGCCCTGGCGGCGGTCCTGCGCGAGCGCCTGGTCGACAGCCGCCGGGCTGCCGCGGCGACCGGCCGGGATGCCGGGCAGGACCTGCGCGACTCGGTGCGGGAGTTGGTCGACCGCGAGGCGGCCCCACTCGGCGAGCACGACCGCGAAGAGCTAACGGCGCGGATTCTCCGCGACAGCGTCGGTCTCGGGCCGCTGGAGGATCTGCTGGCTGATCCCGCGGTCGAGGAGGTGATGGTCAATGGTCCTGGTTGCGTCTACGTCGAGCGCCGTGGCCGGATCGAGCCGACGGACGTCTCCTTCGCCGACGAAGAGGAGCTGCGCAACGCGATCGAACGGATCCTGGCGCCGCTCGGCCGGCGGGTCGACGAGCTCAGCCCGATGGTCGATGCCCGCCTCGCCGATGGGTCTCGGGTCAACGTTGTGATCCCGCCGCTGGCGATCGACGGGCCGGCCGTCTCGATCCGCCGCTTTGGCCTGCATCGACCCGATCCGGCCGAGCTGGTCAAGATCGGCACGCTTAGCCCGCAGCAGGAGCGGCTGCTGGAGGTGGCGGTCGCCGGCCGGCGCAGCGTTCTCGTCAGCGGTGGCACCGGCTCCGGCAAGACGACCCTCCTCAATGCCCTCTCCAGCTTCGTCGCCAGAGAGGAGCGGGTGGTAACGATCGAGGACGCGGCCGAGCTGCGCCTGCAGCAGCCCCACGTGGTGCGGCTGGAGAGCCGGCCGGCGGGGGTCGAGGGAAGGGGGGAGGTGACGATCCGCGACCTGCTTCGCAACGCGCTGCGGATGCGGCCCGACCGGATCGTGATCGGCGAGGTGCGCGGCGCCGAGGCGCTCGACCTGTTGACCGCTCTCAATACCGGCCACGCCGGCGCTCTCTCGACCGTCCACGCAAACTCGCCGGCCGACGCCCTGGCCCGGCTCGAGACCCTGGTGCTGATGGCCGGGGTGGGGCTGCCGCAGGCGGCGATCGCTGAGCAGGTGCGGCGCGGGATCGACGTCGTCGTCCATCTCGAGCGCGGCGCCGATGGCGGCCGGCGCGTCACCGAGATCGCCGAGGTGAGCAGTGCCTTTCCGCCCGCATGCGGAAGCAAGGCTCCATGAGTGCGGACCCGGGAACGCTGCCCGCCCTGGTGGGTGCCGTGGCCGGCGGGTTGCTGGCGCTGGCGGCGCGGGAAGCGGTGCTGGCGAGCCCGGCCGCCGCGCGCTGGCTGCGGCTGGCTCTGGAGCCGCTGCGCCGGGCCGGCAGGGAGGGCTACGCGCCCTCGAGCGGCGAGCGCCGCCGCTTGGCGGTCCTGGGGGCGGCAGCGGCTGTCGCGGCGGGCTGGTTCTTGGCCGGGCCCTCGCTGGCGCTGCCGCTCTCGGTAGCCGGGCCCGCCGCGGCGGCTTGGGCGATCTCCAGCCGCCGCCGGCGCTACCGCGCCGCGGTCGAGCGCGCCCTGCCAGAGGTCGCCGGCGCGGTTGCGGACTCGCTCGGCGCCGGCCGCTCCCTGCGGGCCTCGCTGTCGGCCGCCGCGACCTCGCTGGACGGACCGCCGGCGATCGAGCTGGCGAGGCTCGGCGCCGAGCTCGAGCTGGGGACGGCGACCGCCGCCGCAGTTGCCGGCTGGCGGCGGCGCATGCGCTCGGCCAGGGTCGATGCCTTCGCCGCCGCCCTGCTCAGCCAGCGGCTCGCCGGTGGCGACCTGGCGGGACTGTTGCGGCGCTTCGCCGCTGGCGCCGCCGAGCGCGACCGGGTCGCCGAGGACGCCAAAGCGGCAACGGCCCAGGCTCGTTTCACCGGCCTGCTGGTCGTGGCGATGCCGAGCGGCGGCGCCCTCTTCGCCGAGCTGATCGAGCCCGGTTTCTTTGCCCAGCTACTCTCCTCGCCGGCGTCCACCGCGATGTTGGCGCTTGCCGCGGCCTTGCAGCTCGCCGGTTTC
>DASYLY010000083.1:0-13264 GCA_036009365.1 Solirubrobacterales bacterium | reverse complement strand
CACCCTGCACAACCTGCGTGCCCGGATCGCTCAGCGAATGCTGGCACTTGCTGCCTGCATTGCGCTCAACCACAGGCTCGGGCGTCCGAGCCGTGCTCTGGTCGACTACGTCGCCTGAGGCGTGGAATCAATCATCTAGGGCGTCCTGGAGATGGTGCTTGTGACAGAAGTCGCGCAGGCGGAGCTCGAGGTTCTCGGCCTCTGCTTGAGAAAGACGCCCTCTTCCAGCCTGAAGCAGGCGCTGTGCTTCCCGCGCTTCCTCTGGGGGCAATGCTTCGGCCGCGTGGGACACGCTCTCGACCAGTTCCGCAACGGCAGCTGCTCGCTCTCCCGAGGGAGCACCAGTCGTGGTAGAGAGGTCGTCAATGCCCATATCGCGCCTTTGGCTCCAAAAGACCAAGCGGGTCCAGAGCAACGCATTACCATAATGGCTTGGGCCTGCACGTTGCGGCTTGCGGCGGTTAGCGGCCGGCGGCGCCTATTGCCCGCACAAGAGACAGTACCCGACTGCCTTCCCCCCGCTTCAAGGCGGCTTCAGGCGAATCGCCGACCAAATCGACGTGCGGACGGCCAATCCAGTAGTTGAGATCAGCAAGGCTGCCAGGAAATGCGCGGGCGAGGATCGCCGACCCGGGAATCGCCGGTGCCACCTCGCTCGACTGTAGCTGCCAGAGGGGGACTCGGATGCTGCCGCCGGTAGTGAACGCAACAACCTCGCCGCGGGCCACCAAGCGGCGCAACCGGTCGACCGAAGCGCCGGTGAGACGTGCCGCCGAGGCGAGGGAAACCGACGCGGTCTGCAGCGCCTCTTCGTGGGCGGCCTGCTTCGCCGACGCTTGTCCAACTTCGATCCTGGTCAGAGTAGCGTGCTGTTTAGCCATAACTTATGGTCAGACTATGGCCTTTCTCAGACGGAAAACCGAGGGTGAAACCATAACTTATGGCTAAGCGAGCCCTCGATCCTAAACGCTCTGAGGACCGTCAAACGATTCTTCGCCACCCGACGAGGCTGACGGTGGCCAGGCTCTGCCGGCAGGCCCCGAAGACGATCCCGGAGCTTGGGTCGCAGATGGGAATGGACGATGGCGCGCTTCGGGGCACGGTCAAGAAAATGGCAGCCTGGGGCGTCCTGGTGGAAGCCCCACAGTCGACCGCGCGGCGGCGGATCTACCACTTCTCACCGGCCTGGCAGAAGGACCTGAGCGAAGCGATCCGCCGCCATCGGCCACTGGACCTTCTCGGCGGCCAGCGGGCACTCTTCGTCCAGTCGCCGCGCCCTGCCGACTCGAGGCTGCGCGACGTCGCCTGGGTCGTCGAGTTCAACGGCGGTGGCCACTCCCTCCTGGCGGTGGCCGACGACGCCGCGACCTCAGCGGCCTCGATTCATGCCGGGCTGGAGAGAGAAGGCGTCTCCGCCGAGCTGCTCGAGGTCAGCGACCGTTGGAATCCCAGCACCCGCGGCGGCGAACCCGGGCCTGGCTAGCCCACGCGTCCGGGTAAGTCCTCAGAACTCGTAGGAGCGGGCTTCGTGGTGGCGCTCGATCGCCAGGGCGACGAGGCGGTCGCAGAGCTCGGCGTAGGGGAGGCCGCCGGCCTCGAACAGCTTCGCGTAGACGCTCATGTCGGTGAAGCCGGGCATGGTGTTGATCTCGTTCACCAGCACCGTGCCGTCGGGCTCGACGAAGAAGTCGCAGCGGGCGAGGCCGGAGCAGCCGGCGAGCTGGAAGACATCGACCGCGAGCTCCTGCACGCGACCGATCTCGGCGGCCGAGATCGGCGCCGGCACCCGCAGCTCCATGCCGCCCTCGGTGTACTTCGACTCGAAGTCGTACCAATCGCGGTGGGAGAGGACTTCGCCCGGCGGCGAAGCCAGTGGCTCGCGGTTGCCGAGAACCGAGCACTCGACCTCGCGGCCGCTGGCGGAAGCCTCGACGATCGCGCGGGGATCGTGGCGGAGCGCCAGCTCGACCGCTTCGTCGAGCTGGCCGAGCTCGTCGACGCGGGTGATGCCGACGCTGGAGCCGAGCCGCGATGGCTTCACCCACAGCGGCAACCCGAGCGCCTGACAGCGCTCCCACCAATCCGGTTCGCCGACGGCGGCGAAGTCGACCTGGGGGATGCCCTGCGCGGCGAAGAGTCGCTTCAGCGTCAGCTTGTCCATGCAGATCGACGAAGAGAGGACGTCGGAGCCGACATAGGGCACGTCGAGCTGCTCGAGCAAACCCTGGACGCTGCCATCCTCTCCGAAGGGGCCGTGCAGCGCCGGGAAGACGGCGTCGGCGCCCAGCAGACCTTCGCCTGCCACCAGCTCGACGCTACTGCCGGCATAGCTCCAGCGGCCGTCACGGGAGATCGTCACCTCAACCACGTCGTGGCCGGACTCGCGCAGACCGCGAGCGACCGCGGCACCGGAGAGCAGGGAGACGTCGTGCTCGGAGGAGCGGCCGCCGCTGAGCACCGCGACTTTCATTCTTCTTCTTCCGGGGTAGTCGTCGTCCCGGCCGCCCGTTTGCCGACGACGACCGTCGCCGACGTCCCCTCGTCGACTTCGGACCCGGGCGGCGGGAACTGGTCGGTGACCCGACCGACCTGGCTCGGCACTTCGGTTTCCTCTTCTTCGACGGTTGGGTCGAGACCGGCTTCACGCAACGCCGCCACCGCTTCGGAGCGCAGCTTGCCGATCACGTTCGGCACCGTCGCCTTGGCTTCGCCCTGGGAGACGACGATCGAGACCGCCGCCCCCGGTTCGACCTCGGAGCCGGCGCTGGGCGACTGGCGGATCACCTGCCCGGCGGGGGAAGAGCTCTCTTCTTCGGAGACGCTGGGAGTGAGGCCGCGGCCGCGGAGCTGCTGGACCGCGAGCGAGCGCTGGGAGCCGACCACGACCGGGACCTTGACCAGCTTCGGTCCTGACGAGACGACCAGGGTCACCTGGGAGCCGCGGGTCGCGGTGGTTCCGGCCGACGGTTCGGAGTAGATCACCAGTCCTTCGTCGACCTTGCTGGAATTCACCCTGGCGACGTCGGTGACGAAGCCGGCCGCTTCGAGCTTTTCCTCCGCTTCTCCTTGGGGAAGCCCCGCCGTCGCCGGCACGTCGGCGCTGCCGGGGCCGGCGCTGACGGTCAAGGTGACCTCCGGCTTCGAGCAGAAGAAGGTGATGAAGGCGCAGTCCAGCGAGGCCTTCTCGGAGGGCGGCGAGGCGGCGGGGTCCTGCTCGAGCACCGTGTTCTGCGGTGCTGCGCGCTCAACCCGTTTCACTTCGCCGACCGAGAAGCCGTCCTGCTGCAGCAGCGAGATCGCGACGTTGAGCTGGTTGCCGGTTACGCCCGGCACCTCGGTGCTGGTGTCGCGGGTGAGTGCGAGACCGACCAGGACGCCGATCAGGATCGCCACGGCGAGCGCCAGCAGGCGGCGGAAGCGACGCCGACGCGCTTCCTCGTCGGGGTCCCCCAGATCGTCCTCCGGCGTCGCCACAACCGGCGGCAGCGGCGCAAAGGCGGCGGTCCCGCCGCCGGGCGCTCCGGGCTCGCGCATCGCGGCGTCGAGTGCGGCGATAAAGGCATCGGCGCTCTGGAAGCGCTGGCCGGGGTCCTTCTCGAGCGCCCGCATCACCACCGCATCGAGTGCGGGAGAAACCCGCGGGTTGATCGAGCTCGGCCGCTGCGGCGTCTGCGAGACCTGTTTCATCGCCACAGCCACCGCGCTTTCGCCCTCGAACGGCACCCGGCCTGCGAGTGCCTCGTAGAGGATCACGCCGACCGAGTAGAGATCGGAGACAGCGGTCACGTCCATCCCCTGGGCCTGCTCGGGTGAGAGGTAATGGGGAGTGCCCATCACCGAGCCGGTCTGGGTGATCTCCGAGACGCCGGCGCGGGCGATCCCGAAGTCGGTCACGGCCGCCACCCCCTCGGCATTGACAATGACGTTGTGCGGCTTGAGATCGCGGTGGACGATGCCGTGGCGATGGGCGAAGCGGGCGGCCTCGAGGACCTGGCGAATTAGCGGCACCGCCTGCTCGGGGCTGAGGCCGGCGTCAATCAGCTCCTTCAGAGTGCGACCTTCGACGTACTGCATGGCGATGTAGTAGGTGCCCTCGAACTCGCCGCGGTCAAAGACGGCGACGATGTTCGGGTGCTGCAGCCCCGCCGCCGACTCGGCCTCGCGGCGGAAGCGCTCGACGAACTCACGATCCTGGGCGAAGCGGCGGTGCAGGACCTTCAGCGCCACGCGCCGCTGCAGGTGTGCGTCCTCGGCCAGCCAGACGTCGGCCATGCCGCCGCTGCCAAGCCGCTGTAACACCCTGTAACGCCCGTCGACGACGCTTCCCTCGCTCACATCAGGCACTGCAGCCTCCTCGTCCTCTCACGTCATTCGCCATTCAAGATCGCTTCCGCGACATCGCGGAAGATCGGCGCCGCCACGTCGCCGCCGAATCCGGGCGTGCACTCGACGCTGGCGGCGATCGCGACCTGGGGATCATCGGCGGGCGCGAAGCCGATGAACCAGGCCTGGTTTTCTTCTTCGCCGCCGCCGCAGGACTCGTTGAACGGCGTTTCTGCGGTTCCCGTCTTGCCGGCGACGGCGATGCCCAGGATCGCAGCGTTGGTACCGGTCCCTTCGTTGACCACCCCTTCCATCGCCGTGGTCAGGTCGGCGGCCGTCTCGGCGCTGATCGCCTCGCTGTACTCGGACGGGTCGAGCTTTTCGGTAACGCGACCGTCGGGGTCGACTACGCGGCTCCAGATCTGCGGCTTCATCAGCTTGCCGTCGTTGGCCACCGCAGCGGCAACCATCGCCATCTGCAACGGCGTCACCGCCAAGCGCTCCTGGCCGATCGCGACCCGGCCGACGTCAACCGGGTCGCCGGGCCCGAGCACCCCCTCTTCGCCGAGAACGCCACTGGTGTAGACCTGATCCTCGGGGAGGTCGATCGGGGGCGTCGAGCCGAAGCCGAACTTGCGCATCGTTTCGAACAGAGTGTCGCCACCGACCTCTTGGCCGACCTGGGCGAACCAGGTGTTGACCGAGTTGGTCAGCGCGAAGTCGAGTGAGATCGGGGGGAAGCTCTCGTTGAAGTCGTTCGCGAGCGGCTGCCCTTCGACGTCGAGCGGCGACGGCGCTTCGATCGTCGTCTCCGGGCCGATCGCGCCGCTTTCCAGGCCGGCGGCGGCGGTCACCACCTTGAAGGTCGAGCCCGGCGGGTACCTACCCTGGGTGGCGCGATTGAGCAGCGGCGTTTCCAGCTCGTTGAGGTTCAGCTCTTCGAGTTCGAAGGGGATGCGGTTGGGGTCGTATGGCTTGTTCGAGGCCATCACCAAAACCCTGCCGCTCTTCGGCTCGAGGGCGACGACGGCGCCGAAGCCCTGTTCCTCGAGGTCGGCAAGGGCGATCCGCTGCGCTTCGGAGTCGATATTGGTGACGATGTCGTTGCCCTCCTGCTTGGTCCCGGTCAGCTCGTCGAGGATCGAGCTGAACTCCGATTCCTCACCGACCAGCTGATCGTTGTGGAAGGACTCGAACTCGGAGTCGCCCTCGCGCACGAAGCTGTAGCCGATCGGGTGGCCGTAGAGCGCACCCTCCGGATAACGCCGCACGTAGCGCTTCGCCTCGCCCCTGCCCTTCGCCACCGACCTGGCGATCACCGTGCCGTCGGCGGCGAGGATCCTGCCGCGGCGGATCTGCTGCTGCTCCAGCAGCGGCCGCTTGTTGGCTTCCTTCTCCTTCAGCGCCTCGGCGTCGAACACCGACCAGTACGAAGTGAAGCCGACCAGCACCCCGAAGAGGACGACGATGAAGGCGAACAATTTGACGATCTGGCGGTTCACGAGGTCCCCAGTGCCAGGCTCCGCCCGCCCGGTTCGACCGCCTCACGACGGGCCCGGTCGGAGATCAACAACAGCAGCGCCAGAAGGACGAAGTTGGCGACGATCGAGCTGCCGCCGTAGCTGATGAAGGGCAGCGTTACGCCCGTCAGCGGGATCACCCGGGTGACACCGCCGATGATCACGAAGGCCTGGATCGAGAAGACGGCGGTCAGCCCAGTCGCCAGCAGCTTTGAGAAGCCGTCGTTGGCGAGCAGGGCGATCTTGAAGCCGCGGGCGGCGATCAAGAGGTAAGTGAGGATCACCCCGCAGGCGCCGAACAGGCCCAGCTCGTTGACGATCAGGGAATAGATGGTGTCGGTCTGCGCCGCCGGCAGCAGGGCGTCGTCGGTGCCGGGGATCGTGATCAGTCCCTGGGCGAAGCCCTTGCCGAAAAGTCCCCCGTCGGCCTGAGCAAAGATCGATTGGAGGATCTGGTAGCCGGTGACCGTCGGGTCCTGGTACGGATCGAGCCAGATCTCGACCCGGTCGTGAACATGGGGCACGGTCGAAGCGAAGAACCAGGCGCCGACCAGGAACATCGCCATCCCGATCACGACGAACGAGAAGCGCCCGGTGGCGACGTAGAGCAGGGCGAGGAAGGCGGCGAAGAACATCAGCGAGCTGCCGAGGTCGCGGATGAAGACGAGCATGAACATCGACGCCCCCCAAACGACCAGCAGCGGTCCCAGGTGCTTGAGTGGCGGCAGCGTCACGCCGAGGATGCGGCGGGCGCCAACGATCAGCACCTCGCGGTTCTCGCGCAGATAGCTGGCGAGGAAGACGACGATGCAGATCTTCGAGAACTCGGCCGGCTGGAAGGCCAGGGGGCCGACCTTGACTCCGAGGTAGGCGCCGTTGACCTGCTGGCCGATCCCCGGCAGCCGCGGCGCCAGCAGCAGCAGCAGGCCGACGACGGCGATCGTGTAGCGGTAGCGCTCGAGCACGTCGTAGTCGCGCAGGAGCTGGATCGTCAGCGCGAAGAGGACGATGCCCATCACAAACCAGTTGGCCTGGTCGCGGGCAAGGTCGGCGTCGATCCGGTAGATCATCACCAGGCCGAAGGCGAGCAGCAGTGCCGCCAGCGGAAACAGGTAGGGGTCGGCGTTGGGAAGCCGGATCCGCAGGTAGATATGGGTGGCGAGACAGATGGCGAGGAAGTAGGCGCCGTAGATCAGGCTGACGTCGTCGAGTTTGGCGTTCTCCTGGGCGAAGACCGCGGCGAAGCCGGCGGTGAGCAAGGCCGCGACCGGAAGTAGGGCGATCAACTCCCGGTTGCGAGCGGACCTCACCGCACCCCCAGGCTGTCCTGGACGTCTTCGATCAACGAGACGGCGTCGGCGCGGGAGCGGAGGTCGTGGCCGGTGACCGCGTCCTGCCGGCGCGGCGGCAGCGCCGTGGTCTGGATCGGGCTGGCGTAGCGCTCGTCGTAAAGCTCGAGGCCGAAGGGCAGCTCGTAGGGCAGGCCACGGTAGAGCGCCACCCGGCCGGCCTCGTCGGTGCCTAGGAACCAAACCTGGCGGTTCCCGTACCAGGCACCGAAGGCGACCGCGCCGAGCAGGACGAGCACCGCCAAGAGCTTCGCCGCCGTGCGCAGACGGCGGCGCTTCGGCCCGCCCGCGGTCTGCTCCTCGCGGCGCTTGCGAGCTGCCTCGGCAGCGGAGCGGCGACGGACCTCGGTCGCGGTCAGCCCCGCCTCCTCCGCCGTCGAACCGATCAGCGTCGCCCCCTCGGGATTACCCGGTGCCGGCGCCGCCGTGTCCTCGAGGCGGAAGGCGAGGACGGTGATGTTGTCGCGGCCGCCGGCGCGGTTGGCTTCGTCGACGAGAGCTCGCGCGGCCGACTGCATCGAGGTCGCACGGGAAAGCAGGCGGGTGATGTGCTCGTCGTCGAGCATCGTCGTCAGGCCGTCCGAGCAGAGCAGGAAGACGTCGCCGGGGACGGCCGGCACCGTCTGCACGTCGACCTCGACCTCCGGCTCGGGGCCGAGGGCGCGGGTGATGATCGAGCGCTGCGGGTGGTCCTCCGCCTGGGCCTCGGTGATCTGCCCCTTACGCCGCATCTCCTCGACCAGCGAGTGGTCGCGGGTGAGGCGTTCGAGCTTGCCGCGGCGCAACCGGTAGGCGCGGCTGTCGCCGACGTGGCCGATCGCCACCTCCTCGGCGACTGGATCGACGATCGCAGCGGTCATCGTCGTTCCCATCCCGGCCAGCGAGGAGTCCGCCTGGGCACGCTCGTGGACCTTGCGATTGGCGGCTTCGATCGTCTCTCGCAATACCTGCTCTGGCGGGGCGGGGGGCAGCGGCACGTCGAAGGTCTCGGCCGCCGTTTTCGAAGCAACCTCGCCGGCCTGGGCACCGCCCATCCCGTCGGCGACGACGTAGACCGGTGGGCGGACGAAGAGCGAGTCCTCGTTGGCGCTGCGCTGACGGCCGGTGTCAGTCCGCGTCGCTTGGTCGTCGATCCGCAGCATCAGCCAGTCTCAAGCCTGAACTCGGTGTCGCCGATCCGCACCGTGTCGCCGTCGATCAACTCGGCCTCGCCCTTCAGCGTCGCGCCGTTGAGCAGGGTGCCGTTGGTCGACTCCATGTCCTCTACGAAGTAGCGGCCCTTGCGAGCAAAGACCCTGGCGTGGATCCCCGAGGCATAGCGGTCGTCGATCTGCACATCGGACTCCTTCGAGCGGCCGATCGAGAGGCCGCCAATCAGGTCGAAGCGGGCGCCCTCTTCGAGGCCACCACCGCGCTCGGCGATCAGCCAGGCGTCAACTCCCCCACGAGCAGCCTCGACATAGGCCGGCGCGGCGTGGAAGCCGGTCGCATCCGAAGCCGGCGCGATCGTCCTGCGCAAGTCCTTGATCGCGCTGCGGGCGATGAAGAGCAGGAACAGGTAAAGGACGGCGAGAAAGCCGAACTTCAGGGCGACGGATATCGGGTCGTAGTCCACGCGTTCAGCAGATTACGGTCAGCGGCCGTCACTGCTCGATGTCGAAGCGAAAGGTCGTGGTCCCGACCGTCACCTCATCACCGGGACTGAGCCGGGTCGAGGCCACCCGCCGCCCGTTTACCTTGATCCCGTTGGTCGAGCCGAGGTCGGCGATCTGCCAGTCGCCCGACTCCGCCCGGCGCAGCTCGGCGTGGCGGCGAGAGACGTTGGGGTCGGAGAGGACGCACTCGACCGACTTCGAGCGGCCGATCGTCGCTCGCGGCCCGTCGAGGACGTAACGGCGGTCGTCGAGCGAGACGACCGCCCGGGTCGAGACCAGGGCACCAACCGCCTGCTCGGGACGTTTCGGCCGACCGTGATCGCGCTCGCGAACCGCCGAGTAGACCATCGTGTGGCCCTCTTCGCCCTGCTTCGCCGGCTCACCCTCGTGCGCCGGTGGCTTTACCAGGCGGGTCTGGATCCCGAACTCACCGAGGCGCAAGCGCTCGTCGGTATCGAACTCGACCGCCGGCCGGGTCAGCAGGTCGTAGCCGCGCCGTCGCGCGTGCTCCAGTAAGTAGCCGGAGAGCTCCTGCTCAAGCGAGCGCTCGTAGCCTTCGAGCTTGGTCCGGTCCTGCTTGGAGAGGTAGACCGTGTACTCGTTGGGCACGTAGACGCGGGCGACCGACGCAGTCTTGTGCGCGTCCATTTCCTTGGCCAGTTTGCGGGCCAGTTCGACTGGCTGCACCTCGGAGCTGAAGGCGCGGCTGAAGACGCCCTCGACAAGGCCTTCGATGCGGGACTCGAGGTTGCGTAGAAGGCTGATGGGCAGAAATCCTAGATGGTGAGCGGCTTGGCCAGCTCAGGGGAGGAGGGCGCCGTGGCCGAGGGCGAGCCAGGCTCCGAGTGCGGTGGCGAGGGCGAAGGCCCCGACGCGGAGGCGAACCGAGGAGCGCGCTTCGTGCAGGTCGTCGGCGAGCAGCTCGAGTGAGTCCTCGATCGCCGTGCCCAGCTCCTCCAGCGTCAGGCGCCGCGCGGGGCGGGCGGCGAGGCCGGCGTCGATCGCGTCGGTCAGCTCACGCGGCAGGTCGGGGCGGCAGCGCCGCAGCGAGCGGGTGCGGCTGCCGATCGAGCGCGCCGTCGCCGCCGGGTTGGTGCGCAGGTGAGGATTCTCCCCGCCCCAGCACTCATACAAGGTCAGAGCCAGTGAGTAGACGTCGGCCTCGGGGCCGGCCGGCCGTCCCTCGGCCTGCTCGGGAGACATGTAGGCGAGGGTGCCGACGACGTCTCCGGGAGCGGTCATCGAGGCAGCGTCTGTGAGCCTGGCAATCCCAAAATCCATCAGCTTGGCCCGCGGCTCGCCATCGGTCACCTGCACGTTCTGCGGCTTGATATCGCGGTGGACGACACCGCGTGAGTGGGCGTGGTCGAGAGCCTCGCAGAGATCGGCGCCGATCTCGCCGATCTCACGGTCGCTGAGCTCGTTCTCGTGCGCGAGCCGGGCCAGCGTCGAGCCCTCGACCAGCTCGGTAACGAGCAGAGCGTTGCCGTCCTCCTCGCCGAGCTCATAGAGAGTGACGATGCCGGGATGGTTGAGGCGCGCCGCGGCCTGGGCCTCGCGGAGGACACGGCGACCGGCCTCGCCGCGCTGTTCGATCGCCTTGACCGCGACCGGGCGCTCGAGGCGGCCGTCCCAGGCCTCGTAGACGACCCCGAATCCGCCGCTGCCGATCCGGCGCTCGATCAGGAAGCGGTTGAGCACGAGAGAGCCGACCAAAGCCCTTCAACTTTCGCCGTGGGCGGCGGCCCTCCTGCGCAAAGCAGCATCGAAAACGCAAGGTTTGCTGCGGGTCTTGACGTGCTGACCCCCCCAGCCTTCATACTCTTCGGCCACCCAACCCAGCTTGGAGAGTCACTTCCTTGGAGGATTCACCCGCATCCCGGCCGGGCCGCAGGCCCCGCCGAGCCCCCCGTCCCCAGCGCCAGCAGATAATGCTGCGGCGCGGTCTCGCCCTCGGTGGCGGGCTGATCCTGCTGATCCTGCTCGTCCTCGGCGTCAAGGGCTGCCTCGACGCGCGGGCTCACCGCGCACTCAGCGACTACGCCCGCGACGTCACTCAGATCGTCGACGAGACCGAGCAGACGAGCAAAACCTTCTTCGACAAGCTCGCCGCGCCCGGTGAACTCTCGGTCACCGAGTTCGTCAACGAGGTAAACGCCGATCGCAGCGCCATGGACAACTACGCCAGCCGGGTCGACGGTCTCGATGCACCCGGCGATATGGGCCATGCCCAGAGCACCCTGGAGCTGGTCTACGAACTGCGCGCCAGCGCCATGAACGAGATCGCCGACAGGATGAGCACCGCCCTCGCCGACGCCGGCTCCGAGAAAGCGATTGCCGCGATCTCGCGGCAGATGCAGAAGCTGCTCGCCGCCGACGTCCTCTACGCCACCGTCGTCCAGCCCGACATCAACGGTGTGCTGGCCGACAACGGCATCGAGGGGAGCGACGTTCCGCCCAGCCTGTTCCTGCCGGAAGGGACCAGGTGGCTCGAAGAAAGCTCGGTTGCCGACGCGCTCGCGCAGGTCAGCGGCTCCAGCAGCGGCACTGCCACCCCGGGCATCCACGGGCTCGGTCTAGCCGGGGCCGCCGTCAACGGAACCGAACTGATCGAAGGCGGAACCGTCTCGGTCGCCGGCGAAGAAACGCCGGAAGTAGAAGTCCAGGTCGAAAACCAGGGCGACTCGACCGAGAACGGTGTCACCGTCTCGGTCTCCGTCAACGGCGGGCCGGCGATCCAGCAGGACATCAGCACCATCGCCGCCGGTGAAATCTCCTCGGTGGCGATCCCGCTCACGCCTGCCCCGAGTGGGCAGGCGACGTTGGAAGTCGACGTCGAAACCGTGCCAGGCGAGAAAGTCTCGACCAACAACAGCGCCAGCTACACGGTCGAATTCGAATAAGAAGGCGGAACCTTTGAAGATCGCCTACCTCGGCCCGGCGGGAACCTTTACCGAGGACGCGCTGTTGGAGGCGGTCGGCGACGAGGAGTTCGAGCCGCTGCGGACGGCGACGATCGCCGACGCGATCCTGGCTGTAGAGCGCGGCGAGGCAGGGCGGGCGCTGGTGCCGATCGAGAACTCGACCGAGGGGTCGGTGCGGCCAACCCTCGACACCCTTGCCTTCGAAGCCGCGGGTGTGACCATCGTCGGCGAGCACGATCACGCCGTCCACATTCACCTGATCGCCCGCGAAAGCAGCGAGCTCGGTGCAATCGAGGCCGTCCTCTCCCATCCGCAGCCGCTGGCCCAGTGCGCCCGGTTCCTGCGCGATCAGCTGCCCGAGGTCGAACGGCGAGGGGTCAGCAGCACCGCCGCTGCGGTGCGGATGGTCGGCGAGTCGGAGCGGCCGTGGGCCGCGCTCGGCGCCCGCAGCGCTGCCGCGCTGTACGGCTGCAAGATCGTCCGCGAAGGGGTCGAGGACGAGGCCGACAACGTCACCCGCTTCGTCTGGATCGCTCCCGCCGGCAGCGCGATCGAGGGGTCCGGTCCGCGCAGGACGTCGCTGGTCTTCTCCGAGCTGGGGGCCGACCACCCCGGTGCCCTGGTCGAGGCCCTGCATGAGTTTTCCTCTCGCGGCATCAACCTCTCCCGCATCGAGTCGAGGCCGTTGCGCCAGGGCCTCGGCCGCTACATGTTCTTCGTCGACCTCGAAGGAGGCGTCGAGGACGGCGCTGTCGGTGAGGCGATTGCGGCACTGCGGAGCAAAGCCGAGTCGGTGCGAGTTCTCGGCTCCTATCCGCTTACCTGAGGCGCTCTTTGCCGAGGTAGGGGTCGCGCCCCCTACAATCCCTGAGCATGGCACGGGTCTTGGTGCTCAATGCGACGTACGAGCCCATCAACGTCTGCACGTTGAGACGTGCCGCTGTGCTGCTGCTGAAGGAGAAGGCGGAGCTGCTCGAGCAGAAGGCGGGGGCCCTGCACTCGGAGCGCCTGACCATGGAGCGGCCCGACGTGATCCGCCTCGTCAACTACGTGCGGATCCCCCGCGAAGCGCACCGCCGCAAGATCACTCGCCGCGCCGTTCTCGCCCGCGACTCCTGGACCTGCCAGTACTGCGGCTCGACCAAGTCGGGCCTGACCGTCGACCACGTGATCCCCCGCAGCCGCGGCGGCAAATCGGTCTGGGAGAACATCGTCGCTGCCTGCGCCAGCTGCAACCGCCGCAAGGGCAACCGCCTCCCCCGCGAGATCCACATGCACCCCAAGAACTCTCCTACGGCGCCCCCGCCCACTGTTTTCATTCAGGTGGCGAGTCCGAAGATTCCGCCGGCTTGGCAGCAGTACTTACCGGCGGCGGCCTGAACTACCTCGCTGGGGGTTGGGGGGTGCGGTGTCCGTTCCCCGGAGGCCGTTGCGCAGCTGGTCGTGCCCGGGAGTTCAAGCGTCGGCGCCTGAGCCTCCGGGGAACGGACACC